>DOMU01000231.1 GCA_003509305.1 Desulfobulbaceae bacterium
AAGGGCGTCATTTTGGTCGGTGTTTCCGGCAAAAGCATAGAGGGTATTTCTTGTCGGTGCACCGTTTGACGCAGGAACAGATTGATTGCCATTGCCATATCCAAGCCCTGGGCCGCGAATATTTGCTGTGCCTGGCGTTTTATTTCCGCATCAGTGCAGACATTGATGGTGGTTATCGCCACGGTTAACCTCCAAATATTTGATGGCGGAAAATTATCAAGCGGGAGTCCACATGAACGCAACCACCGCTGGCGCACGTCGTTTTATCCTCTCAGTTTGCGCGCCATATCTTTGGCGTAATAGGNNCCCGGCTGCCCGCCGCATCCGATGACGACGCTGCACGCCCTGGTGACCTTTTTCAAAGGCCGGGCTGAGTAGCAATCCGCATCGCGCATCCTGTATCGTCACGACAGCATCAATCCATTTTAACAGTATGAAATGCGCATGGTGCGCGTTTGTCCAACAAGCTTATTTTCGCAACTTCCGTGCCATCTCCTTGGCATAGTAGGTGATGATGATATCAGCCCCGGCCCGTCTGATCGCAAGCAGACTTTCGGCCATAACGCGCTCCTCGTCGATCCAGCCTTTGGCCGCCGCCGCCTTGATCATGGCGTATTCGCCACTGACGTGGTAGGCGGCAATCGGCAGGTCGAATT
Organism: Desulfobulbaceae bacterium; assembly: GCA_003509305.1. Classification (GTDB taxonomy): domain Bacteria; phylum Desulfobacterota; class Desulfobulbia; order Desulfobulbales; family Desulfocapsaceae; genus UBA8130. The sequence continues at coordinate 657 of DOMU01000231.1, forward strand.
CGTCCTTCAGCGCTTTGACAATATCGAGATAGGCCATCGCCGGTTTGACCATCAAGATGTCGGCGCCCTCATCGACATCAAGCGTCGCCTCGCGCAAAGCCTCGCGGACATTGGCCGGATCCATCTGATACGACGTGCGGTCGCCGAATTGCGGCGCGCAGTCGGCGGCCTCACGGAAGGGGCCATAAAATGCCGAAGCGTATTTCACCGCATAGGACATGATCGGCACCTGATCAAAATTATTTTCGTCCAGAGCGGCGCGGATCTCGCCGACGCGGCCATCCATCATATCGGAAGGCGCGACCATATCGGCCCCGGCCTGAGCGTGCGACAGCGCCGTTTTCGCCAGAATCTCCAAGGTGGCGTCGTTATCGACCCGGTTCTCGATAATGCAGCCGCAATGGCCGTGGTCGGTGAATTCGCACAGGCAGACATCGGTGGTGACCATTATTGCCGGCGCGGCATTTTTCAGCTCACGGATGGCCCGCTGCACGATGCCGTCTTTGGCGTGGGCGCCACTGCCCATGGCGTCCTTTTTCTCTGGCAGGCCAAAGAGCAGCAGATGGTTCACACCCAAGGCCAGGCACTCGTTCGCTTCTTTCGCCAACTGATCGACGGAAAGCCGGAATACTCCCGGCATGGAAGCGATTTCCTCACGCTTGCCCTTGCCTGGCATAACAAACAAGGGATAGATAAACTGGCCGGCGTCAAGCCGGGTTTCACGGATCAACGAGCGGAAGGCGGCGTTTTTACGCAGGCGGCGGGGACGGTATTCGGGAAAAACCATGGTGGCTCCTTGTAATGGTGGAATAAACAGTCAAACAGATTCTTCGCCGTTTTCATCTTGGCCAGACAGGCCAAACTCTTTCAATTTTTTCGACAGATGGCTGCGGTCAACGCCAATACTTTTCGCCACCGCCGTGATGTTGCCATCGTTGTCCGCAAGCCTCTGCCGCAGATACTCCTTTTCAAAGGCCATCTTTGCCTCTTTGTAGCCAAGCATGAAAAGAGCGGCGGCGCTGTTTTCATATTGAACCTGACCATCTGATGTGTTTCCAAGAAAGCGCCGCACCGTTTCGGTATCGACAAGGGCGACCGGGGCCATGATGGCTATACGTTCGAGAAAATTGCGCAGCTCACGGACATTGCCCGGCCAGTCGTGCCCGGCCAAAACCGCCAAAGCGCCATCAGTGAAAGCCGGCGCCTTGACGCCGCGCCGGATCAAATTCACCGACAAAGAGCTGACCAGGGCCGGGATGTCCTGCCGCCGCTGGCGCAACGGCGGCACGCGGATCGGCACGACGCTTAAGCGATGTAAAAGATCGGCGCGGAAGTTACCGCGTTCGATTTCCTCTTCCAGATTTTTGTTGGTAGCGGCCAAGACCCTTACACTTACTTTAATCGTTTTACCGCCGCCGACCCGCTCGAATTTCTGCTCCTGCAAGACACGCAGAATCTTCGCCTGCGCCTTCAGGCTCATATCGCCGATTTCATCAAGGAAGAGGATGCCACCGTCAGCCTGATCGAAACGGCCCTGACGGCTGGTGACGGCGCCTGTGAATGAGCCTTTCTCATGGCCGAACAGCTCCGATTCGATCAACTCATCCGGGATGGCGGCGCAGTTGACATCGACGAGAGGCAGATGGCTGGTATGGGACAGGCGGTGGATGTTTTGCGCCACCAATTCCTTGCCGGTACCGTGTTCACCCAAAATCAGCACCCAGGAATTGGTCGGTGCCACCCTGGCAATCTCCTCCTTCACACGAGTGATCGCCTCACTGTTACCGGCCAATTCAACCGGCGGCGGCACGGTTTCGCGCAGCAGGCGGTTTTCCTGCTCCAGTTGTGCGAAGCGCAAACCGTTAGAAATGGAAAGGATCAGTTTGTCATAAGACAGTGGTTTTTCGATGAAGTCAAAAGCGCCTTTTCTTGTCGCCTGCACCGCCGTTTCGATGGTACCGTGGCCGGAAATCATGATCACCGGCAAAGGCCAGCGGGCGCGGATTTCATCGAGAACCGTCAGGCCATCGACACCAGCGCCGAGCCAGATATCGAGCAGAATCAAGTCGATTTTCTGCTCGGCGAGAATCGCCAGCCCCTCCTCGGCGGAAGTGGCGGTGACCGCCGTCAAACCCTCGTCCTCCAGCACTCCGGCCAAGGTGTCACGGATGCTCGCCTCGTCGTCGATAATCAGTATGCGCTTTTCCATATATCCGCTCCTATTCGCTTTTTATTCCATTTCTATTTTGCTGTCATTCCGCGCGGAGCGAAGCGGAGTCGCGGAATCCATTCCCCGCCCCAATATGGATGCTGCGACTTCGCGCAGCATGACTTCTCTATGACGGCATAACTCTCTAGCTATATGGAAATGGAATTATACCTTTACATCCCGCCGGTGGGATGCAGCGGCAAATCGAGAATGAACACCGTCCCTTTCGGGATATTGTCTTCGACTCTGGCACTGCCGCCATGATCGGCCATAATCATCGAAACGATGGCCAGACCAAGGCCGGTACCGGATTTTTTCGTGGAAAAGTGGGGTTCAAAAAGCTTCTGCTTATCTTCCCTGGAGACGCCGGGGCCGTCATCGGCCACCTGCAAAAGCACCGTGCCGTTTTCTTTGTCCCAGGTCAGTTCCACGGAAATTGTACCGCCACCCGGTAAAACCGCAACGGCATTGTCTAAAAGGTTAATCAGGCAGCGGCGGATCTGCTCGCCATCGAAGAGAAAAAGCGGGATGCCCTCATCCTGGCGGCTGATGAAATGGATATTTTTGTGCGCCTCGCGGAACATAAACAGCGTGTCGCTGACCAAAGCCTTCAGGTCGCCCATGGTTTTACGCATTTTCGGCATACGGGCGAAACGCGAGAATTCGGCGACCATATCTTTCATCTCATCCACCTGGCGGATAATGGTCGATGTGCACTGGTCAAAAACGCCACTCTCGTCATCCAGCCGGTCGAGATAGCGTTTGCGCAGGCGCTGTGCCGAAAGCTGGATCGGCGTCAGCGGATTTTTGATTTCGTGGGCGATGCGCTGGGCAACATCGCGCCAGGCGGCGATGCGCTGCATCTGTTCGAGTTTCGACAGGTCATCGAAGACCAGGACACAACCGAGAGGATTGCCGGTTTCATCCGACAGACGGATGAAGTTGATAAGCAGCGAATAGCGTTTGCCGCGCACCGTCAGTTCTAACGGCTTTTCAATTGAACCCTTTTTCGCCTGGTTCAATTCGTCGATCAAACCCTGGACAACCAAGGCCTGGGTTTCGTTGAGTATTTCTTTGAAATTCCGGCCAATAAGCAGCCGGCCATCAATCCGCAAAAGATTTTCGGCAAAGCGGTTGACGGTGACGATACGCTGATCGTTACCCATCGAAATGACGCCGGCGGAAACACTCTGCAAAATGATTTCGATGTAGCGCCGCCGCCCCTCTGATTCCTGGGAACTTTTTTCCAGGGCGGCACGGGCTTCGGCCAGTTTACGGTTGCCAGCCTTCAGATCGCCGGTCATCTGGTTGAAGGAGGCGACCAAGGCACCGATTTCATCATCGCTTTCCCTTTCGATGACCACATCAAGGTCGCCGCCAGCCACCCGCTGAATGGCGATGGCCAGTTTGCTCACGGGACGCGTGATGCCACGGGCGATATAAATACCGGTCCAGATGGCGGCAAAAAGAATCAGCAAGGTAATCAGCAGCAGGACACAGACCAACCAGAGTTTCAGCGGGTCCTTGAAGTGTTTGAGCTGCCGGTAGCGTTCGATGCCCTGGGTGATACCCCGCATCTGTTGTAACTGCTCGCCCTTGATGAGAAACGAGGTGACCAGAAGCGATTGCCCGGTTATGGCGAAGGCCGACACCAGCTCACCCGCCGAAACGCTCTGCACCAGATCCTTTTCCTGGCCGCGTCTGGCCCGTTGCCGGACATCGAAAGGAATTTGCGGCAGATCATCTTGAGTCAGGCCAGCGGCAACGGCGACGGTTTCACTGTCGTCGGTGGCGATCAAACGGATCGCCGCCGGAGCGTCGATGAAGCGTGAAGATACGGCCCGTTCCAGGATTCCCCTGGCAGCGGCCTGGTTATTATCCTGATTAGACCTGACTATTTCGGTAATTATCCGCTGATTGGTCAGATGGGCCTTTTCCTTGGCATCGCTCAAAACTGACTGGGCCAGCGCCAGCGACTGTTGCAGCGACTGGTCGATGGTCGAACTGAACCAGTAGTCGATACTGGTAGAAATAAATTGCCAGGAAACGAAGAACAATGCCAGCACCGGCAAAAAACTTAAAGTGAGAAACGAGGCGACCAGGCGAGTTTGCAGCCGGATGGCGACGCGGGCGGCGTTCCTCGCGAAAAACATCTCGCCGAGATAGCGCAGTACCACATAGAGCACGACGAGAATCAGCACCTGATTCAGAGAAATCAGGGCGAAGACGACAATATCGTTCCCGACCGGCAGGTCGGAATCGTAGTCATACACCCAGGCCTGCGCCCAGATGAGAAAGGGCACCAGCGCGAGACAGATGATAACGGCGAAACGCACCGCCTTTCTTTTTCGCTGGCGGATACCGGCGATTTCCTGTTCCGGCCGGCCAGGTAACCAAGGATTTTCTGGATGAGGCATGGCGGTCAGCGCAAAGTGAAAGAAAATTTTTGCCAGCCGGTTTTCACATTCCACAACTTCATCACCGTCCGCGCCACAGTGCCGCCGGGGAAATCCCGCTGATAGAGGTCGGCGCGCAGATGCAGGGTATAGATGGCTCCCGGTTTCAGGGCGGAGAGTTTCAGTAAAGGCACGCCGTTCAGCGAAGTCATCGCCTGTTTGGCGGCGGCGAGATCGGTGAACAGGCGGGAATCCGGCGGCGAATCATTGTCAAAACGATAATTTTCCTGCAAAGTATCATAGCTCAGGCGATGGACAAATTGCCACTCGCCAGCCAGGCGCTCTGAATCCCGTTCGCGCAACTCGGCGTAAAAGCGGAATTGCAGCGGGATGCCACTTTGCAGGCTGCCGGTCATTTCCTCGGTGAAGGCGTCTTGCAGACTGGCGTAGAGCAGCAGTTCCGTGGCCGAGTTGCTAACCGCCAGCTCACCGAAGGCCGGGGCGTCTTCCCGCGCCAGTGACAGCACGGGCAAAAACAGGATGAATAGGATAACAAAAACAGTGGAAAGAGGTTGTTTCAAGAAAACCGTCTCAAAAAAATGGATAGTGAGTGGGGACAGGGCCTGTTCTTAAGACCGTCCAAGTATCCGGCCAATCTACCGGATTGTACGCCCGCTGTCCATGCGCGGCGATGAATGGATAACGCACTTTTGTCTTGCTTCTTGCTTTTTGACTGCGATACAATAGCCGACGGGTATAGCAATTTCTTGATTTTGCATGGCAAAACCATCTGACATCCGCCTGGGATATCTGCTTGTCAGCGTTGTTCTTTTCTGGAAGGGCCGTTTATGCCGGTTTATGTATGGAAAGGGAAAAATTCCCTCGGCGAAAGAAGGAAGGGCGAGGCTGAGGCCCCGAACGAAGCGGCGGCCCTGGCCCAGATCAAACGGTTGCGCATCAGCGATCCGGTTATCAAAGAAAAACCCCACGACCTGCTGGCGGGCATCACCTTTTTTCAGCCGAAAGTCACGGGCAAGGATATCGTCATCTTCACCCGTCAGCTTTCGACAATGATCGACGCCGGCCTGCCGCTGGTGCAGGCTCTCGAAATTCTTGAAAAACAGCAGACTAACCTCACCTTCAGAAAAATACTGAACACCGTCCGTACCGATATCGAGGCCGGATCAACCCTGGCTGACTCGATGCGCAAAAATCCGAAGGTGTTCGACAACCTCTTCACCAATATGATCGAAGCCGGCGAGACTGGCGGTATTCTCGACATCATTCTGTCGCGTCTGGCCGTCTTTATGGAAAAAGCCATGGCTCTCAGCAAAAAAATCAAGGGCGCGATGATGTATCCGGCGATCTGCCTGTCACTGTCGATTGTCATTCTGGCCGCCATTCTTATCTTCGTTATCCCGGTTTTCTCCGAGATGTTCGCCTCGTTTGGCCAAGCGCTGCCGTTACCAACCCAGCTCGTGATCGACATGAGCGATTTCGTCAAAGCCCACTTTATTTATATCGCCATCGCCCTGACCGTGTTGGTGTATGTCTTCAGGAAATTTTACGGCACCGAGAAAGGACGGCTTTCGGTTGATGGGGTACTGCTCTCCTTTCCGCTGATTGGCGAACTACTGAGAAAAGTCGCGGTCTCGAAATTCACGCGAACACTCGGCACCATGCTGCACAGCGGCGTGCCGATTCTCGAAGCCTTGCAGATCGTGGCCAGAACCGCCAACAACAAGGTGATAGAACGCGCCGTCTACCGCGTCGCCGATTCAATCGCCGAAGGAAGGCCCATCGCCGAGCCGCTTGAAGAGAGCGGCGTTTTCCCCAATATGGTCGTACAGATGATCAGCGTTGGCGAATCGGTCGGCGCTCTCGACACCATGCTCGATAAAATCGCCGATTTTTATGATGAAGAGGTTGACCAGGCGGTTGCCAACATCACCTCAGCCATTGAGCCTCTGATGATGGTGGTTTTGGGCGGGCTGATCGGCGGTGTGGTCATCGCCATGTATCTGCCGGTTTTCCAGATCGCTTCTTTCGTCTGACTCCAGGCACAGAGCAATAATCATCCCACCCACGCGGAGGATAGCAGCCATGACCCTGACTAAAGCCGACCTGGCGCAACAGGTCTACAAGAAACATGAAAAATTGACGAAATCGCAGGCGAGGGAATCGGTTGAAACACTGCTGCGCCTGTCGAAAGACGCGCTGATTGACGGTTCGGATCTGCTTTTGAGCGGATTTGGCAGATTCAACGTCAAATACAAAAAAGGACGGCGCGGGCGTAACCCGCAAACCGGGGAACAACTCGATCTGGACGCCCGCCGCGTCGTTACCTTCAAACCATCCGGCATCCTGCGCGACCGTATCAACCAGGACGAATGAACCCGTCGTTTCTTGTTCCAGCCGAGGAGGAACCGGGCGTTCCCCCGATTTTCTGGCGTTTCTGTCCTCTTGCGCGGATAGAAGCCGAACCGTCCTGGAGTATTCACCCTTTTCTCGATGAGGAACCGCCGGAGGAACTTGCCGCCTCGGTGCGGCGGTTTGGGATCTTGCAGCCGCCGCTGGTGATGGCCGTCGCCAA
>DOMU01000236.1 GCA_003509305.1 Desulfobulbaceae bacterium
TTTTCTTCAGACAAACTTACCGGACGGCGGCGCGGCTTTCAATCGCTTTCGCCAGCGTATGTTTGTCGGCGTATTTGATGTCCATACCCATCGGGATGCCGCAGGCCAACCGCGTCAGCCTGACCGGCGCCCCGGCCAGCCGGTCGAGCAGATACGAGGCGGTGGCCTCGCCAGGCACCGTCGAGCTGGTGGCGATAAGGATTTCCATAACCTCACCGCCGCGCGCCCGCGCCTCCAGTTCCTTGATTTTCAATTCATCGGGGCCAATGCCGTCAATCGGTGACAGTACACCGTGCAGGATGTGATAGCGCCCCCNNGCGGTTTTCTCAATGGCCAAAAGGTCGCCGGACTCCTCGACGACACAGACCAGGCCAGGGTCGCGGCGCGGATCGGCGCAGATAGCGCAGGGATCTTCTTCAGAAAAGGCGAAACAGTGTGAACAGAGGCGAATCGACTGGTGCAGCCCGCTTAAGGCCGCCGCCAGTTCCAGCGCCTGCGCCTGCGGCCGCCGCAGGATATTCAAGGCCAGACGGGTGGCGGTTTTGTTGCCGATGCCGGGCAGGCGCGACAGGGCCTCGATCAGCCGCTCGAGAGCCGGGGGGAGAACGCGCATGATTAAAACAAACCACTGAGGCCAGGGATGGTCATGCCACCGGTCAGCCGCCCCATTTCCTGCTTGCTCAGCTCATCGGCCTTGCGCAAGGCGTCATTGATGGCCGCCACCAACAGATCTTCAAGCATCTGTTTTTCACTGGCCACAAGCAAGGCCGGTTCAACCTCGACCGAGAGCGCCTGTTTACGCCCGTTCACCGCCACGCGAACCATGCCACCGCCAGATTCTCCCGTCAGGGTTTTGCTGGCCAGCTCTTCCTGAACTTTGCCGAGCTTTTCGTGCATCTGCCGCGCCTGCTGCAAAAGGTTGCTCATATCCATAAAAATTCCTTCCGGTTGAAAATTTTCTATTTGCCAATACGGATGTCGCTGATGACGCCGCCAAACATCCTTACTACTTCCTGAGTCAGGGGATCATCGGCCAGTTGCTGACGGCGGCGGCGCCTCTCGTCCTGGTCAAGGCCCGGCTCTTCTTTCGGGGCCAGACAGCCGATGCTCAACTCTTCCTGAAAAAAATCCAGCAGATAGCCTCGCAGCGCCTGCGCATGTTCCGGTTTCTTCAGGATGGCGCACTGGCTGGCCTCTTTGAAGTACAAAGCGATCACCTGACCGTCGCGCTGCCATTTCTCCGCCTTATCGAGGATGCTTGCCATCCACGGACGCTCTTTGCGCAGGGTGGCGATAAAACCCGGCCAGCGGCCATGAAAATCGAGGGCGGCAACCGGCCCGGCGGGCACGTCTTCAACCGCCTCATCCGCTGATTCCTCTGGCGGTATCGGCGGGGNNAAGGGCGGTTCTGGCATCGGCGGCAAAGATGGTTCCTTCAGGCCGACGCCACTGACAAACCGTTGTTGCTGTTCCCCGTCTCCCGCTTCCGGTCTCGCGACCGGCGGCAAAGCTAAGGTTTGCCCAGCGAGAACATTATCCAGTTTATGCAGCAGATCGGCCACAGGCTCGACGTTGCCAGCCTCAATGATGGCGATGAAGCCACACTCCAAGGCCAGACGCGGCTGGTTGCTGTGGCGAATGTCTTCCATCAGGCGCATTAAAAGCGCCAGTTTCTGGTGGATGGTGGCCAGATTGTGGCCTTCGGCCAACCGCCGCAGGGCGGTGATTTCATCCTCTGGCAAGTCGAGCAGTCCGGCGCAACCGTCGATTTTACAGAGCATCAGATTGCGGAAACAGGCCAAAAGGTCGGCGCCGAAACGCTTGACATCCATACCAAAGGAAAAAATCTCGGCCAAAGCCGCCAGCGCGGCGCTTGCCTGGCCAACGAGCAAAGCGTTAGCCAGACGATGCAGCACCTCACGGTTGACCAGACCCAACACTTCGATCACATCCTGGGCGGTGATCGTTTCCTCACCGAAGGAAAGCACCTGATCGAGCAGGCTCAGGCCGTCGCGCACCGACCCTTCGGCCTCGCGAACGATAAGCGACATCGCCGCCGCCTCAATTTCGATACCCTCGCCTCGCGCCAGCCGCGTGAAATGCTGGCGCAGATCGTCGCTTGATACCCGCTTCAGTTCAAATTGCTGGCAGCGCGATAAAATGGTGATCGGAATTTTGTGCAGTTCGGTGGTTGCGAACATGAAATAGACATGTTCCGGCGGTTCCTCGAGCGTCTTCAGCAGAGCGTTGAAGGCTTCGGTGGTTAGCATGTGCACTTCATCAATAATGATGATGCGATGGGCGCCGCTGACCGGCAGGAAACGGATTTTTTCTTTCAGTTCGCGGATTTCCTGTATGCCGCGATTCGAGGCACCGTCGATTTCATAGAGGTCGAGCGAGGCACCGGCGTTGATGTCGCGGCAGGACTGGCACTGGTTACAGGGGGGATTTTCGACGCCGCCCTGACAATTGATGGCTTTCGCCATAATGCGGGCCAGGGTGGTTTTACCGACGCCGCGCACGCCGGAAAATAAAATGGCGTGGGCGATGCGCCGACGTTTGATGCTGTTTTGCAGGGTGGTGACCACCGCCCGCTGGCCGATGACCTCGGAAAAATCTTGCGGGCGGGATTTGCGGGCGAGAACCAGATAAGACATGGGATGCTCAAAAAAATGATAGCCGGGCGCCCCGCGGCACACAAAGAGATCGCTACCGTTGCTTCCTCCCGGACCTGGCGGGGTTTGCGGCTCTTTGCTGCGCAGGACCCGGCTATCAACCTCGAATCCTTCTCTATTGGCGGAGAGGGAGAGATTCGAACTCTCGGTACTTGCGTACACACGCGTTCCAGGCGTGCACCTTAAGCCACTCGGTCACCTCTCCATCTCTGACGCTGTCGAAATGCGGCGTTCTCTATAAACGTTTGAGGCGGCATTGGCAATGAAAAAGTGGCCGGAGCTGTGAAACTTCCCTTGCTTATACGCCAACTATTTATCAGCAAAATCAAAAATGGGCCGAATGGGAAAATCTCAGATACCGGCTCTCGCCTCAGTCTTC
>DOMU01000049.1 GCA_003509305.1 Desulfobulbaceae bacterium
AGAGCGCTTGAATGGCATTCAAGAGGTCGTCGGTTCGATCCCGTCTAGCTCCACCAAAAGAATCAAGCACTTAACCTTTCATGGTTAAGTGCTTTTTTTATTCGGAATTTCACAAAACAAGCAGACCCGCTGGTTAAAACCAGTCAGGATAGCAAACGCCGCGCTCCTTTTCTTCCTTGTGAAAAATATTGCTGTTAGTGTAGTCTGTGGCATTTTGGGTATTTTGCGGGAAATATACGGCTTTTCTTATTTCTCCAGCCCACCGGAACAATCCTTGCGACAATCGAAACCGAAGCGGAAACCATGCGATCCAGCGTTTTCTATGGAAACTGGGGTGGCGCTTACATCCCGGAAATCCTGCACCAAACTTTTGCCGAATTGAACGGACACGTCCGCCAGGCGCGCCAAGACGCCTCGTTCTGGCGGGAATATCAAGGCTTGATGGCTGAATATTCCTGCCGGCCAACGCCTTTGACCCTGGCTAGCAACCTGACTCGGTATCTTGGCGGCGCGAAGATATATATCAAGCGTGAAGACCTCAACCACACCGGGGCGCACAAGGCCAACAACGTCATGGGCCAGGGGCTTTTGGTGAAAAGGATGGGCAAAACCCGGGTCATCGCCGAAACCGGCGCCGGCCAGCACGGCGTCGCCTGCGCCACCATGGCCGCCAAATTCGGCTTTGCCTGCACAATTTATATGGGTGCCGTCGACGTGGCACGGCAGCGGCCCAACGTTTTCTGGATGGAAAAACTCGGCGCAAAAGTGGTGGCGGTCGAAGACGGTTCGCGCACCCTGAAGGACGCCATCAACGAAGCCTTCCGCGATTGGGTGACAAATGTCGACGACACTCATTATGTGCTTGGCACAGCCTGTGGCCCGGCCCCTTTCCCGGAACTGGTCGCCTGGCTGCAATCGATCATCAGCAAAGAATCCATCATCCAGGTAAAAGAGCGGCACGGCAAACTGCCGAAGCGCATCTATGCCTGCGTCGGCGGCGGCTCAAACGCCTTGGGCGCCTTTTATGAATATCTTGATACGGATGTCGAGCTGGTCGGCGTCGAAGCCGGCGGCCTCGGCCTTAATAGCGGCAAACACGCGGCCAGGCTGGCATCGACGGACGCCAGCGCCGGCATCGCCCAGGGCTACAAAACCATGTTTTTGCAGAATAGCGACGGCCAGATGCTTGAAACGCACTCGGTGTCGGCTGGTCTTGATTATGTCGGCGTCAGCCCGATTTTAGCTGATCTATGGCAAAAAAAGCGCGTACGTTTTGAAGCCGCCACCGATGCCGAGGTGATGGCCGCGCTCGATCTAACCATCAAAAAAGAAGGTATTATTCCGGCCCTGGAATCGGCGCATGCCTTCGCTCAGGCTTTCAAAGAAGCGCCGCTTTTGTCACCAGAAGACGCCATCATTATTAATATGAGTGGCCGCGGCGATAAAGATATTTTTACTATCGCCAGCGCCTATCACGACCCATCGTGGCAGGAATTTATCATCGCCAAAGCCAAAGAGTACCGGGGGGACCGCCCATGAACCTAAAAGAGCGGATCGAAGCGCGTCTGGCGGCAAAGAAGATTCTCCTGATGACCCACATCGTCCTCGGTTATCCGTCATTTGCCGTCAACCGCGAGGTCATAGCCCAGATGGTGGCGGGCGGCGTCGATTGCATCGAGATGCAGATTCCCTTTTCCGAACCGATGGCCGACGGCCCGGTGATCGCCAAGGCTTGTCAGGACAGCATCGCCCGTGGCACGACGGTCGCCGATTGCCTGGCCTTCGGCGCCGAGATGACAGCGGCGCATGATATTCCCTTTTTGTACATGACCTACGTCAACATCATCTTTAAGTATGGCTATGCCCGATTTTTCGCCGAGGCCAAAGCGGCGGGTATTTGCGGCGTGATCGTCCCGGATATGCCGCCGGAAATGGATGACGGTTTTTTTGCCGAGGCGCGGGCGCACGGCATTGCCCCTGTCTTGATCTTCGCGCCAACCAGCACCGATGCCCGCATGAAGGAGCTGGACCGCCACGCCGAGGGATTTATGTATTGCGCCGCCCGGCGCGGCGTCACCGGTCGGAAATCCGACCTCGGCGCCGAAGTTATNNATAGAGTATCTGCGCCGTTGCCGCGCCGCCACTCATTTGCCCATCGCCGTCGGCTTCGGCATTCAGAGTAAGGCGGATATCGACGCCTTGACCGGTGTCGCCGATATGGCGGTCATCGGCTCGAAAACCATTCAACTGGTTGATAATGAAGGGCCGGCGGCGGTCGGGCCATTCATCAGGGGCTTGCAATAAAACCTGGGTACATGGCCGGTCTTTCCCTAAAAACAACATATTTATATGACACGATACATCACGCTCTACGACACGACATTGCGCGACGGCACCCAGGCGGAAAACGTCAATCTGTCGCTGGAAGATAAAGTTAGAATCAGCCACAAGCTCGATGATTTGCGGCTCGATTTCATCGAAGGCGGCTGGCCGGGAGCCAATCCGCTGTCAGAGGAATATTTCCGCCGCATGAAGGGCGAGAAGCTGCATCACGCGCGGCTGACCGCCTTTGGCTCAACCCGGCATTTCCGCAATCGTCCGGAAAAGGACGACAACCTGCGGGCATTGATTGCGGCTGGCACGCCGGTGGTGACGATTTTCGGTAAAAGCTGGGATATCCATGTCACCGAGGCGCTGCAAATCGGCCTAAATGATAACCTGATCATCATCGAAGACAGCTTGGCTTGGTTGCGGCCTCAGGTGGAAACCCTGATCTACGACGCCGAACACTTCTTCGACGGTTACAAAAATAACCCCTCTTACACTCTGCAAACCCTGCAAGCGGCCATCGCCGGCGGCGCCGATTTTCTTGTTCTCTGCGACACCAACGGCGGCACTCTGCCGCATGAACTGCCGGCGATCATCGGCCAGGTACAGCAACTGGTGACGGCAAGCGGTAAAGCGCTGAAACTCGGCATCCATCCCCATAACGATTCCGAAACAGCCGTGGCCAACAGCCTGATGGCGCTGTCTTTGGGCTGCGATCAGGTGCAGGGCACGATCAACGGCTATGGCGAGCGCTGCGGCAACGCCAACCTGACCTCGATCATCCCGGCGGCGGTGTGCAAACTCGGCCTCAATTGCGCGGCGGCGGGGCAGCTTGATCAACTGTACAGCGTCTCGCGCTATGTCAACGAACTGGCCAATCTGCCGCAAAACCGCTACCAGCCCTACGTCGGCGAATCGGCCTTCGCCCACAAAGGCGGCATCCATGTCAGCGCCGTCAAGCGTAATCCCCTGACCTATGAACATATCGATCCGGAACGGGTCGGCAACATGCGCCGCATCCTCGTCTCCGACCAAGCCGGGCGCGCCAACCTGTTGTACAAAGCACGGCAGTGGGGCATCGACATCGCCGAGGACGATCCTGTCCTCTACCAGTTGGTCGCCGAGTTGAAAGAGCGGGAGAATCAGGGCTATATGTTCGAGGGAGCCGAAGCCAGTTTCGAGCTGCTCATGCGCCGCTCTTTAGGCATTTTGCCAGAGTACTTCAAGCTGATCGAATTTCGTGTCATGAATCACAAGTACCGGATTCACAAGCGGCCCTATACCGAGGCGACAATCCGCATTATGGTGGGCAAGGAAGAGACGCATACCGTGGCCAAGGGCGATGGCCCGGTTAACGCCCTCGACCGCGCCCTGCGCCTCGCCCTGGTTCCCTTTTATCCGGCGCTGGCCGAAGTGGGATTGCGCGATTACAAGGTGCGGGTGCTGACCGGAGAACACGGCACCGAGGCCAGGGTGCGGGTTTTGATTGAAAGCGGCGACGGCGAAAACACCTGGGGCACGGTCGGCGCCTCGCTGGACATCATTGAGGCCAGTTGGCAAGCCCTAGCCGACAGCATTACCTACAAGCTGCTGAAGGCGGAGAAAAAGAAAGGATGAAAAACGGAAACGCCGTCATCCCTGTTTGCGCCGCTCCATCTCCTTTTTGAACATCGCCTCAATGCCAGCCAGCTTTGCCTGTTGCTTGCGGCTAAACTCCTCCTGCAGGCTAGCGAGCTTTCGCTCGCCGCTCTTCTTCTCGGCCTGAAAGCGTTCCAACTCCCGCGCCAGGGCATCCTTAGCCTCTTCCTGACGCGGCAGGTTCTCCACGGCCAGATGATTGGCCACCGCCATTTTCACCGTGAACGGGTCGGCGACGGTTTCGATGATGCCCAAAGTTTCCAGCTTGCGGCGCAGGGCGTGTCCAGCCTCATCGGAAATGTTCAGCAGGGCGCAGACATCCTCAACACCGGGCGGGCTGTTTTTCTGATGCCGCAGGATACGAATGGCGGCGATAAAGAGATGAGCTTCGTTGTATTGATCCATGGTAAAGTCATGGCGCTAAACGCTCTATTGTCCAACCATCGCCGTCGCGCTGGTACAAGAAACGGTCATGCAGGCGGTTTTCCCGGCCCTGCCAGAATTCCATGGCTTCGGGGCGGACGCGAAAACCGCCCCAGAAGCTGGGTACCGGCATTTCGCCTTGACCGATCTTCTCCTTCATCTTCTGAAATTGCCGCATAAGAAACTGGCGCGATGACAGCGGATGGCTCTGGCTCGATACCCAGGCCGCTAGTTGGCTGTCTTTCGGACGGGAAAGAAAATATCTGGCCGATTCGATAGCGCTGATTTTCCCGGCCCGCCCGCGCACATGTACCTGCCGCTCAAGTTCCAGCCAGGGAAAGCTCAGGCAGACCTTCGGATTGACGGCAATGTCCCTGGCCTTGTTGCTGCCGTAGTTGGTGAAAAAGACAAAGCCGTCGTCATCGAAATACTTCAGCAGCACCGTGCGCAAACTCGGCTGGCCGCCGGCATCGACGGTGGCCACGAGCATCGCCGTCGGGTCGGGCATTGGCGTCTCTTTAGCCACGGCGAACCAGCGGCTGAACTGCGTCATCGGGTTCGCGTCGAGACTGGCCCGGCTGAGACCATCGCGCAGGTATTCACGGCGCAGGGCGCTGACATCCATAATCAGCCTTCGGCAACCTCAATGCCTTCCAGCTTCCAGTCGTCGGTGCCGGTGGGCCTGGCCCAGGTCCAGCGTTCGGCGAATTTCACCGGCTGCGTCATGCTGCCCTCGACCAGCTCGCCACTCGTATCGCTGACCGTGTAATCCAAGAGATTCGCCGTAAACAATACTGTGACGAAATCCTCGCGGCCGTCGGAACCGGCGGCGACAATTTCCACCTTGCGGATGGCAATGCTTTCGAGCTTGTTGATCTGGCCTTTCTGCCGCAGCTCGTCGATATGCCCGGCATATTCCGTGGCCAGTTGCGCACCGAGCAGATGGCGGTAGCTGTCGAGGTCGCGGCGCATCCAGCCGGCCTGCACCTGGAAAAAGACATCCGAAGCCACTTCGAGAAAATGATTCCGGTCAAAAGAACGGTCATACTGGGTAATTTGCGCCAGGCCCGCTTCAACGCCGCCGACATTCTGATTCTGGCTGAAAGCCGAGCCGCCAAACATGCCGCCCAAACCGCCAGCGGCACCTCCTGTGGAACCACCACCCGCACCGCCAACCGGTGGAATGGGGAAAATGGGATTCTGGCGGCGCTGGCTGGCATTATTCTGATTGGCATCGTTTTGCCGATTCTTGAAACGCCGGTAGATGAAATAGCCAACGCCAATCAGAATTATCCACGGCAAAATGCCCGTGCCCTGGCCGCCGCCGCCCATCATTGAGCCGAGCAGCAGGCCGCCAAGACCACCGGCGAGCAGGCCACCCGCCAGGCCC
>DOMU01000074.1:0-3063 GCA_003509305.1 Desulfobulbaceae bacterium
CGTCAAGCGCGAGATGGACAGGATACGCGACCAACTGACCAGAGAGGAGCAGCGGCGCGAGGTCAACCGGTTACGTCAGCAACTGGCGCGGGAAGACAAGCGACGTGACCAGCGCAGGCGTGACGAGGCGGCGGAGGCGGCAGCCGAAGCACAGCGTTTGACGCAACAACTCGCGGATCTGCAAGCGCAGTCGCGTATCATAGAAGCACGGCAACAGGGCCTTGGTTCCGGTGGCGCCCGCAGTAGCCAGAGCAACGCCGCATCGAGCGGCGCCAACAGCGCTTTAGAAAATCAATACTACTCGCGCATCGCCAGCCAACTGCAATCGTACTGGAAACTGCCCGACTTCAAAGACTGGCCACCGAGCCTTTTGGCGAAAGTGTGGGTGACCATTGACAAGAGCGGAAAAATTCTTGATGTTCAGTTTGAGAATCGCTCAGGTGATGGCGATTTTGACCGGCTGGTGAGAAAAACGCTCGACGACGCCGACCCCTTGCCGCCGATTCCCTCGGCTTTGAAAAAAGAACGGCTGGAAATCGGTTTCAACTTCAAACCCGGCTCAATTACCGGACGATAATTTTCATGTAGGTGTGTACCGCCATGTCCCGAATCCGTTGTGCTGTACTTCCGGCTTTCCTGGTTGTTTTCCTGCTGTTTTCGGCCTGCCAGGTCATGGCCGAGCGGGTGTATCTCGATATTTCGGCGAGTGAAACGCGAAAGATACAGTTCGCCGTTCCCGATTTGCTGGCCGAAGGCGGCGGGCGGCAGCAACTGGGGTATGACCTTGCCGACATCATCAGCAAATCCCTGGTCTTCCACGGCATCATCTCAGTGATGCCCTCCAGCGGCTATGGCAACAATTCTGACGCCGACTGGAAAAAGCTGGGGTTGGATTATGTGGTTTTGGGCACTTACACCAGCGCCGGGCCAAGTCTGTCGCTGAAGCTGCGGCTGATCGAAGTGGCCTCCGGCGACCTCATCCTCGGGAAAACCTATACTGGCACCACCAGCCAGCGTCACAAGATGCTCTATAAATTCTGTGATGAAGTAATCCTGACGCTGACCGGCAAACCTGGTATCGCCTCGAGCCAGATCGCCTATATCTCGTTTAATGGACGGGCCAAGGAAGCCTATGTCACCGATATTCTCGGCAGCTATCAGCGCCGCATCACCCGCCATCAGAACCTGGTCGTGTCGCCGCGCTTCTCCCGCGACGGCAATTCCCTGGCCTACACTTCGTATCACACCGGTAATCAGAACCTCTATATCACCGACCTCCGGCAAAGCGCCACCACCACGCGGATCATGGGTTTCAAAGGTCTGAACTACGGCCCAGCCTTTTCCCCCGATGGCCGCTACATGATCGTTACACTGTCGAAAGACGGTAATCCCGACCTGTACCTGTGCACGCCGCGGGGAAGAATCGTCGAGCGCCTGACTAACGGGCCAGGTCTTAACACCTCGGCCTCCTGGTCGCCGGACGGCACGCGCATCGCCTTCGTCTCCGATCGTACCGGTAAGCCGCAGGTTTATGTCATGGATATGCGTACTCGTCAGGTGCAGCGGGTCAGCTTCGGAGGCAGCGAAAACGCCGAACCGGCCTGGTCGCCGACTGAGGATATGATCGTTTATTCCAGTCTGGTCGGTGGCGTCTATCAGTTGTATCTCGTCCGCCCCGGTCAGGGCGACGCGGTGCAGCTTACTGATGACCTCAGTCACCACGAGACGCCGAACTGGTCGCCGGATGGCAATCAGATCATCTATGCCCGGCGTGGTGGCCGTTCGCATCGGCTCTACGCCATCATGAAAAATGGCACCTTCAACCGGCAACTGTTCAATTTCGCCGGCGACCAGACCTATCCCCAATGGTCACGAGGACAGTGATAACCCATAACCACTATTCGCCATGAAAAATTTCCCCCGTACCCTCTTGCTAGCGCTTACTCTCTTGCCGCTCGTTTCACACTGCGCGTCTTATAGCGAGGTGGAGCGCCTGCAAAATCAACTGCGCACCATGAACCGGCGGATGGAAGACATGAAGTCGAAGCAGGTCGACGCGCAGGCATCCTCAAGTGAGCAGGTTTCTCAGTTGCTGCAACAGGTACAGAGCCTGCAAAGCCAGCTTGACGATGCCAGCCAGGTGAATTCCCGGTTAAAGGAGCAGAACAAATCACTGGGTCAACACGATGAGGCGCTCAGTAAACTGGAAGAGAGCCTGCGCGCCAAAGATGAGAAAATCGCGGCCCTCGAAGACAGGCTGAAAGCGCAGCAGGAGAATATCAGACTGGTCCAGGCCAAAAAGGTCAGCGATACGGAAAAGGCGCTGAGAGAAGCCCAGGCGAAAGCCGACGCGGCGCAGGCCAAGGTTAAGACGCTTTCGGTCGCGACTCCAACCGGTGGTGAAGTCCAGAAAATCACAAGCGGTCAGGTAAAAGTAGTCAGAAAAACGCCAGCCGCGGTCAGCACAGTACAGGCGAACACGATAAACAAAAGGGAGGTTTCCGTCCTCTCCACGCCAGCCAAAGCTGAACCGGAAGCCGGGAAAACGTCGGCGCCGGTCACCGCCACTGGCAATAAACTGGCCGAGGGAAAGCAACTGTACGCTCAGAAGCAGTACGCCAAAGCCCAGGCCGCTTTTGAGGATTATCTGGCCACAAAACCATCGGAAAGCCAGGCGGCTGAAGCCGACTATATGATTGGCGAATGTAACTTCCAGAACAAACAGTACAACCTGGCGATTATCAGCTACCAGAAAGTCGCCTCAAAACCAACACTGGCCAAAGCCGCCGCCGCCACCCTGAAACAGGGGATGGCTTTTGAGCAGATGGCCGATGTGGAAATGGCGAGAATTATCTATAAAAAACTGATTGACCAGCATCCCGGCACGTCGGAAGCGAAAACCGCCCAGGAACGGTTGGGCAAACTGTGATGCGCGGGCGCCGGTGACGAGAGAAAAGAAACGTCTTGATGATCTGCTTTTGGCGCGGGGCTTGGCCACCGGCCTCAAAGAAGCGCGGGCGCTGATTGGCGCCGGTTTTGTGTTCGTGGCGGAGCGGGTCGCCC
>DOMU01000074.1:3082-6540 GCA_003509305.1 Desulfobulbaceae bacterium
GATTATGTCTCGCGTGGCGGCCTGAAATTGGCCAAAGCCCTTTCCCATTTTACTATCGAGCCGGACGGCTGGCGCTGTGTCGATATTGGCGCCTCGTCGGGCGGTTTCACCGATTGCCTCCTGCGGCGCGGTGCGGCGCGGGTCTACGCCGTCGATGTCGCCTACGGGCAACTGGATTGGAAGTTGAGAAGCGACAAGCGTGTTGTGGTCATGGAACGGGTTAACGCCCGTCATCTGCGGCCAGGTGATATTGCCCAAGAGATCGACCTGGCGGTGATGGACGCATCGTTTATTTCCGTAACCCGGATTCTGCCGGTCCTTTTGCCCTTTTTTCCTGGCGAGCGGCGTTTCATCATCCTCGTCAAGCCGCAGTTCGAGCTGCCGGCGGCAAAAGTGGGCGCCGGCGGTGTCGTCCGTGACAAGGAGGCGCATCAGGAAGCGGTGGCCAAAGTGGCCGGTTTTGCCGCCAGCCTGGGCCTCACCGCCGAAGGCTCGGTCGTCTCGCCGATTCTCGGCCCCAAAGGCAACCAGGAATTTCTGCTCTATCTCACCTCACCGGCGCCGTCGGCGGCGCGCGTATCTCCTACCAGAGCATCGAGCCAATCCGATAGATGAGCACCGCCAGTGTGAAGGCGCCGGCGGTGTTGAAACAGATGGAAAAAAACGCCCACTTCCACGAGGATTCACGGGCGATGCAGATGACGGTGACAAAGCAGGGCGCGTAAAACATGATGAAGACCAGCGCCGCCGCCGCCGTCACCGGGTTCCAGCGCGGGTCGGCTTTGAGACGATCCGCCAGCGACCGCTCTCTGTCAACGTCACCTATCGAATAGGCTGTTCCTAAGGTCGAGATGATGACTTCTTTGGCGGCGATACCACCCAGAAGGGCGATATTGGTGCGCCAGTCAAAACCGGCCCATTGGGACAACGGCTCAAGGCCCCGTCCAATCCGTCCGGCCAGCGAATATTCCAGGCTGGCCTCGGCTTCGCGGCTGTCAATCCGCGCCAGATTCTGCCGCAGTATTGCCGCATCCCCGGTGACTTTGTCACCGGCAACCGCTTCATCCCACGTTTCCTGGCTGAAGGTGGCCCGTGCCTGCGCCCGGTCGCGGTCGAAACTCTCGCGGCTGGCCGTATCGAGCCGTGGAAAGGTCATCATCGCCCACAAGAGAATTGAAATGACCAGAATGACGGTGCCGGCTTTTTTGATATACTGCCAGGTGCGCTCCCAGGNNCTCCATAACAAATGGCGTCGGCTCGCCGCGCAAAACCGTTGAACGCAGCAGTTTGGCGGCCAGAAGCGCCATCAACCAGGCCAGCATGGTGAAGAGGAACATGTTGCGGGCCTGATGCTCGGCGAAAAAAGCGCCAATCAACAGCGCCAATACCGGCACCTTGGCGCCACAGTTCATGAATGGCACGGTGAGGAGTGTCGCCATCCGCTCTTTTGGTGAGCGCAGGGTGCGGGTGGCCATGACGCCAGGCACGGCGCAGCCGCCGGCGATACCGCCGGAAACGATGAAGGGCATGACCGAAGAGCCGTGCAGGCCGAAGATACGGAAGATGCGATCCATCATGAAGGCAACGCGGGCCAGGTAGCCGGAATCTTCGAGGATGGCGATGCCGAAAAACATAAACAGGATCAGCGGCACGAAACCAAGGACGCCGCCGGCACCCTCGATAATGCCGGAAACGAGCAATGATTTGATCAGGCCGTCCGGCAGATGCGCCGACGCGAGACCGCTGACCGCGCTGATCCCGGCGGCCAGCCAGGCGACCGGTTTTTCGCTCCAGGAAAAGGTGAAGACATACAGACCGTAGAGGATCAGGAGCATCAACACCGGCCCTAAAAGACGNNGAGCACCTTGTCGATCTTGTCGGAAGCGTAAAGGCGATTGGCGTCGTAGAGCCGGGTGATCACGCCCTGGCGGATGATGGATTTTATGTAGCCGTAGCGATGGTCGGCGATCATCGCCTCCGGATAAACGTCGAGCGTTTCCATCGTGTGTTCGCCGAGCTTTTTCACCTGCTCGCCAAGTTCGCGGATAAAGCCGGGGTCGGTGGACTGGCCTAGGTCGAGCAATTGCTCGTCGTTTTCCAGGAGTTTGATGGCGGTGTAGCGCGGTGGATAACTGTCGGTGAGAAAGTGGTGTTTTTCGATGGCGCCGGTCAGTTCGGTGATGGTCGCATCGACGTCCACACCGTAGGAAATCGTGCGTGGTTGCCAGGAACGATGTTCGCCCGCAAGAGTGACCGCCGCGTCGAGCAGATCTTTGACACCGACACCGGAGCGGGCGACAATCGGCGTCACCGGTGCCGCGATCAGACGGGCAAATTTTTCCACGGCGATTTCGATGCCGCGATCCTTGGCCACATCCATCATGTTCAAAGCGATAACGGTCGGAATGCCCAGCTCTAACAACTGACAAGTCAGGTACAGGTTGCGCTCCAGATTCGAAGCATCGACGATATTGATCACTACCGCCGGGCGTTGTTTGATCAGATAGTCGCGGGCGACCAGTTCTTCCGCCGAATAGGCGGTCATCGAATAGATTCCGGGCAGATCGGTGATGATGATTTCCTTGCCCTGGTGGCGCAAATTGCCGGTTTTGTGATCGACGGTGACGCCGGGGTAGTTGCCAACGTGCTGGCGCGCCCCGGTCAGTTCGTTGAACAGCGTTGTTTTGCCGGAGTTCGGATTACCGACTAAGGCTATGGTGATGCTGGATTCGAGCATATTGAGGAACCGGTTTTACGGGGGCCGCGGCCGGGCGCGGAGTTTTTATTCGGCGTCGTTCACGGCGCTGGTAACCAGGATGCCTTCGCTGGCGGATTTGTCGAGGCAGAGAGTGCCGCCTTCGATTTTAAGCAGGCATTGGCCGCCGCATACGGGATGGATCAGTTCGGCTTCGCTGCCTGGATACAGGCCCATGGCGGCCATTTTCGCGCACAGCCCGCGGTCACCCTCAATGCGGCAGATACGCAGCGGCCCGCCCTGGCGCTGGGCTGACAACGGCTTCTCTTGCTGATGGTTGAGCCGCGAGTGGAAACATCTCTGGAATGATGTTTTTATCTTATGACAGGAACAGTGCAGGCCCTTGAATGTCATGGTCAAACCTCAGAGGAAAAAGTTCATTGGCCCGAACTGTAACAAGGACGATCACTGAAATCAAGAAGCTAAAATATTTCGCGGGCGGGAAATGGCTCGAAACGGAATCGGGCAAGTACATGGACGTCTACAACCCGAGCGTGGGCGAGGTCATGGCGCAAACGCCCTGCTGCACGGAAAAAGAGGTCGACTACGCCGTCGAGTGCGCCCAAAAGGCGTTTCCTGGCTGGGCGGCGACGCCCGCCGCGAAGCGCGTACAGGTGCTATATAAATTCCGGGATCTTATCGAAAAGAATCTGGACGAGCTTACGCGGCTTTGCGCCACGGAGCACGGCAAGGTTTGGGATGA
>DOMU01000094.1 GCA_003509305.1 Desulfobulbaceae bacterium
CCTTAAAGTTAAAATGCTCTAAAAGCGTACTCTTGCCGCTGCCGGTCGGGCCGAGGATCAGCGTATGGCCGAGATCGCCTTCATGCAGGTTGAGGCGGTAGGGCGTGCTTCCATCGGTCGTGAGAACGGCCAGGCAGCGCGAGTCCTCCGGATAGAAAGGGCAGGGGTTCCTGGCTAAACCCGTCCAGGTTGAAGACAGCGGCAAGAGGTCGGCCAGGTTCATGGTGTTCATCAAAGGCCTTCTGACATTGGCGTAGCCGTTGCCCGGATGGCTGCCCAGCCAGGCTTCGAGCGTGTTAATGCTTTCAATTCTCGCCGTAAAGCCCACCGCCTGGAGCAAACGCCGGACTTCCCGTGCCTGTTCCAAGAGCGTTCTTTCATCCTCGTCCATGAGGATGACGCAAACCGTGAGAAATCCCGCGCCGACGGCCCCAGACCGTACCTCCTGCTCCGCCTGTTCGGCGTCCTCGTGCATCAGTTGGGCGTCGCGGTTGATTCGTGGATTCGCCTTGCCGGTCAACTGGTCAATCAATTTGGTCATGCCCTGCTGCCAGCCTTTTCTGTACTTATTGATTTCTTTCACCGCGTCCCACTGGTCAAGGAACAGAAAGCGCACGGAAAAGCGGTAGGGCAGGCTGAGGCCATCGAGCTTTGACAGCATGGCCGGCCAGGATTCCATCGGGAAGCCGCCCAAAGCCACCGCCGCGACGGAACGCCCGCCGAGGATGGGGGTGGCGCCGTCAATGGTCAAATCTTCCTGGCCGATAATGGCGTCGAGATACATCGGCACCGGTGGCACCCGGATCGGCTGGCGTTCGCCGGTTACGCACTGGTGCAGGTGGCTGAGCAAATCAGAGACCTGATAGCTTTCGTCATCGCGGGCGACTTCGCGTTCGGCCAGCCGTTCCATTTTCAAGACCGTCGCCAGCGTGTCTTCCATTTGCGCCAGGGTGGCCATGAAATAATCAAGGGTTTCCTTAATCAGGTCGCTTTCATGATTTCTTGTCTGCGCCGCGATCCTGGCGGCGGCGAGGTTTGGCTTATAAGTCAGGCAGAGGACGGCTTCGGTCGAATAGCACCAGTCGGCGCCGAAAAAGGCCCGGCGCTCATCGTCAATCATCTGGCTGATGGCATCAGGGAAGGGCGTTGGTTCGGGATAGGCCCGGCTGTACTCGCGGATGGCATCCATATGCAGCATCCAGCCGTTGCCAAGCTGTTTCATCGCCTCATTAGCCTGGCCAGCGATCCACGCTAATTCCGAAAAGGTCGAGCTGGCCGTATCGCGGCCACGTACCCGCCAGGCGGCAAGCAGGCTGCCGTCTTTATTCAGCACGATCCCAGGGGCGACCAGGGCGGCGTAGGGCAAAAGGTCGGGAAAACCTTCGGCGGCTTTTCGGTAATCAGAGAGCTTTAACATGTTTATACCCTGGAAAATATCTCCGCTTTGATCTCCGCCTTATCACAAATATGCTCCGGGCCGCCGGCGACGGAGATTTTCAATACTGTCGTGAAAAAATCGCGCTTCCAGCCTGGCCCGTCCTCGCGCCGGATGACTTCCCGGCCTGGTGTGATCCGCCAGTCAATGGGCGCTTTGTCCAGTAAGTGGCGGTAAAGCGCGACAAATTCCCAGTCCAGCACCTCATCGGTCAGCGTTACCCGGTGGATATATGGGCAGTCGTGGCCATGCAGGCCGTACAGATAAAATCTGCCTATGCAAGTCCGGTGGTTGCCGTCTTCGGTAACAAACGTTTTGCCGTCCAGCCGGTGAAAGTGCATCGACGGCAGACGCTGGATCGACTCATCGGTGTAGTAAGCCGGATTGCGCTTAAAATCCGCCAGGTTACCCGCCATGCGGCGGCCTTTATCCAGAAACTCCCGCCAGGTCAGCCCGGCGTAATCCGGGTGCATGGTGCCGCATACGTCCTGTAAGTTGACGCTGGCTTTACCCGACCAATAGGACGTGGTGATAAATTCGCGGGCGTCTTCCGGCAGAGGCTGATGTTTTTCAATCACCTGATCGGCCCAATAGGGAACCTCGCCGAAAAGCTCTTTGAGTTGTCCATCATCCATTTCCCTGACTCCCTATCTCTTGAAACCCGTCTCACTGTTTCCTGTATCCCTTCAGGCTCCAGTACGGGCTGCCAGAAGGGTAAAAATTGCGGTAGGCGATATGCCGCCGCCAGGTCTTTGTCATGGCCGGGTCGGCTTTGGCCATGCGGCGAAAGAGCACAACCGCCGCGAAGTAAAAGGCCAAAGCCAGGCCGACGGTTAAGAATTGGCCGCTGGCCGCCCCGGAAGTGCCAACGAGAATGGCAAAGAGGGCCGAAGACATGACCGGCTCGCGTTCACCACCCAGAACCAGTTCCGGGCGCAAAAGACTTTGACGGATTGGCACCGAACGCGGCTCGTCTTCAATAGCCATCAGATCACCGCCCCGGAAAAGCCGCCAAAGAGCGCGTCAACTATCGTCGCCGCGAAGCAGATAAAGCAGATGCCAAAGACCACTTGCAGCATCATCTTGAAGCCTTCGCCCATATCCTGACGGTTGAAAATGAAGACCACGCCGCAGATGGCCATGCCGGCAATCGAGACAATGCGGCCCCAGGGGCCGGTGATGGTGTTGACCACCTTTTCAAACGGCCCGGAAAAATCGCTCAGGCCACCTGAAGCAAAGGCCGCGTCTGGAACCAGGGTCATAAACGCGGTGACGGCAAGCGCCGCCAACAGCAGGTATTTGTTGTTAAAAATTGCCTGGGTTTTCATGCCGTATTCTCCTTATTGCCATTAATTGTTGGGATTATTCCCAGCCGTTACCTACCGTTTCGCCTGATAAATAATATTTGTCTTGTAGCGCATGTTCTTCGCGTCATAGCCAGTGACGCCCAGCACTTCCGGGATTTGCCTGCCGCCGGGGGCGCGTTCGATGAAAACGATTTTGTCCACGGCATTACCGATGAGCTGCTGTTTCGGCGCTTGCGTCGCCTCGGCGATCAGTTCCTCAAGGCGGTACAGCCCTTCCTCGGCGCCGTTGACGTGCACGGTGGCGATGCCGCCGGGGTGGCCGGTATTCCAGGCTT
>DOMU01000115.1:0-206 GCA_003509305.1 Desulfobulbaceae bacterium
CGCGCCAACCTGATGAAGGCCTACGACTTCCCGAAGGTCGATACGCCGATTCCGCTCGGCAAAAACGTGGTTGTCCTCGGCGCCGGCAACGTCGCCATGGACTCGGCCCGCACCGCCATGCGCCTTGGCGCCGAATCGGTGAAAATCGTTTATCGCCGCTCCCGCGCCGAGATGCCGGCCCGCGCCGCCGAAATCCACCATGCCGG
>DOMU01000115.1:294-2592 GCA_003509305.1 Desulfobulbaceae bacterium
CGTGGCCATCAAAGGTTCGGAGTTCCGTATCGCCTGCGACCTGTGCGTTGTCTCGGTCGGCTCCGGCGCCAACCCGCTGCTCACGTCCGACACCCCCGATATGAAAACTAATAAATGGGGCTATATCATCGCCGATGAAAAAACCGGCAAAACCACCAAACGCGGCGTCTGGGCCGGCGGCGACATCGTTACCGGCGCCGCCACGGTCATCCTGGCCATGGGCGCCGGTCGTCAGGCCGCCGATTCGATTCATGATTTCCTGACTTTTGGCTGGTAATCTTTTGACCTTTCACTGTTGCTGAAACAGGAACGGCCACGAAGAATTTTCGTGGCCGTTTTTTTATGGCAATATCGAGATCTTCAATTCTACCAGTTGAAGCTCAGCCGCACGGTGCCGGCAATGCCTTCCTTTTCGCCGGTGTAGCCTTGCAGGCCGAGGTCGAGGCCGATGTTTTTGCTGACCGTTTCCGCAAGCGTCACACCGATTTCGCCGATGCCGGTATCGCCTTCCAGCGACGGTTCGTCAAGTTTATAGCCATACACCGATGCCGTCGCCCCGCCGTCGAATTCATGCTCCCAGGCGGCGCCGACATAAGGGTTGACATACTTCATCGCCCACCAGGTCGTCTTGGCACGATAAACCCGGATGAGCGAGCTGCCTCCGCCGTGAATCCCGTGCGGGAAAGACTATGACCGGATAGAATAAAAATCTGGCCTCCGAAAACCGACAACTCCGTTATACCTTCATGTCAGGGGAAATCATGTACTCATGGAGCGCATCCTTCATTCGCCGCTGCGTCAGCAATATCCTCGGCGGCCTCTGTGACGGGCTGACCCATTTTTCCGGCACCAGCCGCGCCGCTATGGTGATGGCGTTGAAACGCGACAGCCCGATGCAGATCTGTGACCCGCAGGGCCTCTTGAAGGGACACCAGCCGATTTTCAAATCACTGTATCTCGACAATCAGAATTGGCGGCGAGCCGAGCGGGTGCCCGACAAGTACGACAATTTCGCCGACATCATCCAGGTGAAAGATCCCGGCCTGGCCGGGCTGGTTTCAAGTGGCGGTTATTCCAGCTCGATATTTTTCCAGCAGTGGTTCACCGAGCACCATGCGGACATGTGCTCGACCGGGCCGACAGAATGCTGGCTCGAATACGCGGTCTGGCTGCTGTCAAACGATATGGCCAACAACAGCGATTTTTACTCCAGCATTTCCGGCAATTTCCTGAAAGAATACGCCACCCACGCCGTGCGCGACCACATTATCGACCAGATGAACCGGCTGTTGGGTTGGGATACGCCCTTGCGCATCTATCCGGTACTTGATGCCCTTTTAATCATTTCCGAGACCCATGAGGAAGGCTCCTGGCCAATCGGCAAGCTGCTCTTCATCGACCCGAATACGGTTGATCAGCTCGATTTCCTCGTCCGTTTCCAAGACAATATGCGCCCACGCCTGATCCACTACAAACATGTGCGTAAACTGCTGCTCACCGTCGAACACGCCAACCGCTATCTGGTCAGCGACGGTCAGAGCATTCTAGGCATCTGCACCGATACACATCTGCCCATTTTCTCGCTGTGCGCCGATTATCGGGGCAAATACGGTTTTGTCCGCATCAACGGCGAAGCAATTTGCAGTTTTTCCGAAGGACGCTTCAATTCGACCTCGTACCACGCCACACTGGTGCAGCTCGAAGAGCTGCTGCTGGAGTATCCTCTCGACCATGAGACCGCCTTCGGTCTCTACCAGATCGTCATCGCCCTGGTCCGCCACGCCCAGGAGCGTAAACACGGCAGTACCATCATTCTCGATCTGAACCCAACGCCGATGCCGATTTCCGGCCAGATCTTGCGGCCACCGCTCGATCTGCGCCAGCCCTACCCGCTGAGCCTGGCTAAATCACTGGCCAAGGTCGATGGCGCTTTGCAGATCGGCGCCGACCAGCACCTGCACGGCTTCGCCTGGCTGCTCGACGGCAAAGCTTTTCCCGGTGAGGAACTGGCGCGTGGCGCCCGCTACAACTCGGCGCTGCGTTTCACCGCCGAAAATCGTAACGTTATCGCCATGGTCATTTCCTCCGACCGCCCGGTTTCGGTCATGTACCAGGGTATCGACTTCTGCGCGGCAACGCCGTGGGGACAGCGGCAAGGCAGCGTCTATCCGCTGGAATCGTTCGAGGAATGGGTAAACAGGTAAAAAGGGGAAAAAATCATGAAATGGCCGCACCGTTTCCAACGCCAGCCACGATACTCCTGAGCGTTTCCCGCAGTTCCGCTTCAGTGGCGGCGGT
>DOMU01000115.1:2605-3838 GCA_003509305.1 Desulfobulbaceae bacterium
GAGCCGTACCCGCAACGGCGCGATAGCCTGACCATACCGCCGCGCCATCTCCAGATGCCGCAAGGAAAACTGGACGATTTCCACAAGCGGCGCCTCACCGAATTCATGAAAAAGAAAGGGGTTTTTCAAAGCGGCGCGGCCAACCATCACCGCGTCGCAACCAGTTTCATCAAGACGCCGGAAGGCTTCGGCGCGGCTCGATATGTCGCCATTGCCGATGACCGGAATCGTCACCGCCTCTTTCACCGCCTTAACCACCGACCAGTCAGCCTGGCCAGAAAACTGCTGCGCCCAGGTGCGGCCATGCACCGCCACCGCTTTCGCCCCAGCCTCTTCGGCCATTCGCGCCAATTCGACGGCGTTGATCTGGGCGGCATTGACACCAGCGCGCATTTTGACGGTGACGGCAATATCCGTCGCCTGGCATACCCGGCGGATAATTTCGGCAGCCCGGTCGGGCCTCGTCATCAGGGCGGCGCCGGCGCCCTTTTTCGTCACCTTTTTCACCGGACAGCCCATATTCAGGTCAATGAAATCGGGCCGCGCCGCGCTGGCAAGCGCATTGATGAAAACCGCCGCCTCGGCCATAATCCCGGGGTCGGCGCCGAAGAGCTGCAAGGACACCGGACGTTCCTCAGCGAAAAAACGCAGCATATCCAGGGTCTTTTTCTGCCCGTGGATAATGGCATCGGCGCTGACCATCTCGGACACGCACAAACCGGCGCCGAGACGGCGGCACAGCAGGCGAAACGGCGCATCGCTGTAACCAGCCAAAGGTGCCAGGATCAGGGGTAAGGAAAGACCGAACATAGCAAAAGAGTGCAAGAGAGTGGTGACAAAAAGAAGAATCGCAACAATTCCGGAATTATACAAACTCGTTGTCACCACCGTCAAGCGTCCATCCATCGAACAAGGCGGGAAAAACCTTGACATTTCGCCCGTCCGAATTATATTGTCCGTTCACGTGACGCGGGGTGGAGCAGCACGGTAGCTCGTCGGGCTCATAACNNATAACCCGAAGGTCGCAGGTTCAAGTCCTGCCCCCGCTACCAGCAAAATCAAGGGGTTACCTCTTAACAGGGGTAACCCCTTTCTCTGTTGATGTATTTGGTTCCCGCCAAAATTTTCACTGAGATATAATACATCGGAAATCTTTCCTTGAAAATAAATGCAGTTGAATCTCTGAGGAGGGAAATATCCGAGCCGTGTTTGATGATTTTGGCTTGCGCGTTC
>DOMU01000036.1:0-7454 GCA_003509305.1 Desulfobulbaceae bacterium
GAGTTACAGCGCCGCCCGCAGCCAGTCTGCAAAGGGCTGGTGGGGGGTAGTTGCTTCGTAAGTGCCTTTCATATCCTTTTTGCAAGTTTGCGTATTCAAATGTTCTTCGCCAAGACAAGTTAGAAAGATTCGATATGCCTTCAACCATAATTTCAGCGCCCGTTCGCTTTCCCCTTGCTCGTCATATAAGCAGGCAATGTCGTTGTAAGTTCTGGCGGTACTGGTGTGCCTTTTGCCCAGCACTGTCTCCCGAATATTTAAAGCCTTTTTAAAAAGTTCTAGTGCTTTGGCGCAGTTNNGTTTTCTAGTGCTTTGGCGCAGTCTCCAATAGATTGATAGACAAGGGCGATATTGTTGTAGCTGGCAGCGGTAGCGATGTGCTTTGGACCCAGAACATTTTTGCGGATGTTGAGTGCTTCTTGATGGCACTCCAGCGCTTGGGCGAAGTCGCCCTTGGCCCGTAAAGTGTAACCAATGTTATTGTAGCTGGCGGCTGTGTCGCGGTGCTCTGAGCCCAGCACCTTTTCACGAATCATTAAAGCCGTACAATAAAATTCCATAGCATTGATCAAGTTACCCTGAGCCCGATGCACGAGACCGATATTATTGTAGCTTGTAGCGGTATCGGGATGTTCTTTGCCCAGTACTTTTTCGCGGATTTTTAAAGCTTCTTGATGGGACTTTAGCGCCTCGGCATACTCTCCTTGTATGTGGTATGCCTTGCCGATATCATTGTAGCTTTGAGCGGTATCTGGATGCCCTAGGCCCAGAACTCTTTCACGAATTTCCAAAGCTTTTTTGTGCCAGCGTAATGCCGTACTATAGTTGGCAAGCGCATAGAAACCAGTGCCCAGAAAATGACAGAGATGGCTCAGCGTTTCTTGCTGTTTCGTCTCATCACTGGCACAAAGCGCTTCCAGATGTGGCGCCAGGAGTTGGAAGTCCCGCCGCGATTCCGCCGTCGAAAAATCAAGGAAGCGGCATTCATCAAGCGCCGCCAGGCAGTAATCGCGCCATTGGCCTCGCTCATCACCTAGCCCTTCGCGCACCACCTCCTGCACCAGGCGGTGCAGGCTGATGGCGCCGTTTTCATTTTTTGTCACCAGCGAATAGCGGCGCAATTCTTTGACGNNGCTTGCGGCGCGGTTCATCAGCCACATCGTCTTGTAAGGGCTTCGGCAAATGGGCGCGGCCTTGTTTCAGCCAGCCCAAGTCAATATCGTCCGGCGCCAGAAAGGCGCAGCAGTTCAGCAACTGGCGGGCGCCTTCGTTTTTGATTTTGGCAAAGGAAATTTCCCAGGTCAGTAAAACGGTATCTTTTGGCGTCAGCGCCGACTCGGTTTCCTCGCCAAAGATGGCCAGACGGCGTTCTTCAAACTGGCGCAGGTATTCGGCATAGCCAATCTTTTCTTCGGCGATATAGGCAGCGGCCTGGGCCAAAGCCAACGGCAGATAGCCCAGCGCTTCAGCCAAATCCAATTGGCGCTCGTCATCGTCTCGTCCGGTAACTTGGCGCAAAAAGTCTTTCGCCTCTTTGAGGGTGAACACTTTGACTTCAATCTGATCGGCCAAACCTTGCCAGAAAGTGTAACGCGAAGTGATGAGGATATGCCGACGGCCTTGCTGGCTCTGCGGCAGATAATTTTCCAGCACTTGGTGCGGCAGGTAGCCACCATCCTCGTCGGCGTTATCAAAGATGAACAGCCAGCCTTCATGCTGGGCCATCCAGTTGCGCGTCGCTTCGATAACGATATCGGGTTTGGTGTCTTCAGCAATCAGATCGCGCCGCAGGGCGAAATCACGGTAGGCGGCCAGAATGGACTCATTCGCGCTGGCATCAACCCAGCAGATGGCTGCCGGGTAGGTGTGGCTATATTTATAGGCGTAAGCCAAAGCGATCTGGGTTTTGCCAACGCCGCCCAGGCCGGTGATGCTTTGCGTCAGCGCCAGGCGCTCGCCGCTTTCCAAACCCGCGCGGATTTGTTCAAGCTGCTTCTCACGGCCCGTGAAGTTTGGGTTTGCATTGGGCAGGTTGTTGGAAGGCAATTCGCCCGGAGCCATTGGCCTTTTCCCACCAGGAAAGGAAGGTTCGTTACGGGGGAGACCTTCCAATGATACGCCATTAAGTAGCTCTTTTTTCGCTTCTTCCGTCGTTCTCCCGTATTTCCACAGGTCTATATAAACTATCGGGGCTAACAAACCTTCGGGATTGATGTCCTCGATTCTTACCGGGATAAACAGCCTTTTTTCTGAATTCGGATCTCTGGTGAAAGCCGCTGTCCATTCCGCTTGGCAATACAAAGATTGAAAATATTTTGCGGACAGCACGGCAATGAAGCGCTCGCAGTTGATAAGCGCCTGGTGCATGTTGACAACAAAGTTGTCACCCGGCCTGAAATCCCAGGCTTGAATAATCGTGGTGTAACCGGCCTGCTCCAGCGTCCCGGCAATCCATTTGGCCCAATCTTCATCAGCGCCGGTGTAGCTGATAAAGAAATCTCTTTTCTTGTCCACATCTTTTGCCGTATCCATCATTCATTCCTCCGTGCCCACCACGGGAAGCCAAAAGGAGAGACGTTCATATGCTCCACAATGGGCTAACCAGCGTTGTCGTGGTGAATTTCCAGACGGTTTGTTTCCGTTTCAATGCGTCGGTACAGAGGTCGGTCGCGCAATGGTCGTCTCATTCCATTTCACATTCTGAAAGTGGAGATGGAATGAGAGGCCCCGCTTTTATCATTGTTGGCTGACAATACGCAACGGGCGCAGGGTATAGGTGAGATGGTGGCCGGCCAGCGGATGGTTGTAATCGACCAGCACCGTATCTTCGGCCACTTCCATCACCGTTGCCGGCACCTGAACGTTGACGCCATCTTTGACGACGTTAAGGCCGAGGATCATGCCGGGTTTCGGGACAATCGACGCCGGCAGGTTTTCCCGGCGGATACTTTGCAGCAGATCTTTCTGCCGCGCCCCGTAGCCTTCCTCCGGCGGTACGCGTACCGTGCGGCTTGTGCCCGCCGCCATGCCGACGAGGGCGTTTTCGACCGTCGGTGGCAGTTCGCTTTGTCCCAAAGCGATGGTTACACCGTTCTTCTCTTCAGTGAAGACCTCGCCGTTGTCGAGCGCACCGCTGTAGGTGAGGACAATGGTGTCATTTTCCCGGATGGTATCCATGGTATTGTTTGTCTGGGTTGTATTTGGGTGGTTTTGAGTTTATTCCCGCAGAAAAGCATCGGCGTCGCCGGCGACGATAACGCCGTAGTTGATCGCCCCCAGCCAGCCGCTCATGATGATGCCGACCGAGCCGACGTGGAATAATCCCTTGATTTCCTTGAAAAGACGCCGCGATATATCGAGACCCTCGAATTTGGTGCCAAAAGATGTTCCCCGCTGATGCAGGGTGTAGCGGTTGAAGGTTTTTGGCGTCGCCGCCTCCAGCCAGTCGATTTTTTCCGTCACGCCGGGCAAATAACGCTCGAGATCAGCAAGAGTCCGGTTGATCAGCGCCTCTTTTTCGTGGCGGTAGCTGGTTTCATCCAGTTTTGCCCAGTCGTCATAGCGGCTGTTCATCGAGGCGACGACGGTGTAACGGTCGCGGCCGGGCCGGGTTTTCGGGTAGTAGAGGGAAAAGGTTTTCGATTGGGTATGAAAATCGAGCAGTTCGGCGCTGTCGAAGTGTTCGGCGCGTGAGGTGAAGAGCAAATCGCCAATATCCTCGATTTGTTCGCCGTCACGGATGCCGAAATAAACCTGGCAACTGGAATTGTTGACGCGGACCTGCTCACTCTCGGCAAGAAATTCCTGGGAAAAGACCGATTGTTCGGTCAGCTTTTGTACGGTATTGGTGATGCCGCTGTTCGAGATGACGGCTTTGGCGGCGATGAAACGCTCGCCAACCTGGACGCCGCGGACGCGGCCCTGTTCGACGACGATGCGGTCAGCCCGCGCTTTCTTGCAGATATCAACGCCGTTTTTTTCCAGTTCGGCAATCATCAGGCCAATCAGCCGGTCGGAGCCGCCCTGAAAGGTATAAACGCCCTTGTTCATGAAGTTGGCGAAGACGATGCCGTAGGTAATGGCCGGATCGTCGAGCGTTGAGCCGTTGGCGTAGGTAATCGGCTCCATCAGAAGACGGTGGACATCATCGCGCCCGGGGAAAAATTGGCCGAAGAGTTCACGTGTGGTCATGGCCCGGTCATCGTAGAAATTCATCGCCGCCACCCGGTTGAAAAAATCGGCGATGGTCTGCCGGGCGATGAGGAATTTTTCTTCGAGAATGCGGGAAAAATCTTCCTTGTCGAAGGTGGTTTTCAGGGAAAACTGCGGGTTGTCGAAAACGATGTCCCTGAGTTGGACGATCGAGGCCATGATTTCCCGGTTCCAGTATTTCTTACAGGTTTTGACCATGCCGTAAGGGAAGCCGTGTAAAGAAATATCGAAAATATGGCCTTTCCGTTTGAACCAGGCGGCAAGCCCGCCGAATTTATGATGCTGCTCCAAGAGCAAAACTTTGTGGCCGCAGTGGGCCAGGCGGTTGGCGGTGGTCAGGCCACCAAGACCGGAGCCAATAACGATGGCGTCGTAAGCGGGCAGGGTGGCATCGAGAGAAATGGGCATGGCGCTGAAAATTAAAGTTTTGGCAGGATATACCGGTTGATGATGGATACTCCGCTAATCATGGAACCGACAATACCAAGCAGCCCCTGGTCGGTTCCAGCCAGATACAGATTCTTAAATCCTATGTTGCCATCTTTGATCTTCTTCGCGCTGCCATAAACGGCCCCCGCATGTTTGCTCGTGAAACGCGCTATGGTAACTGGCGTGAACATGTCTTCATATGCGGGATTTTTAGGCAGTTGACCAAGAATCTTCTCCGCCTCAATAAAGGACTGGTGGCTGATTCTGAATTTTTCTCTTTGATAAGCTTCCTGATCTTTCGCCATATCCGCCCATAATTGATAGTTGGCCAGATGTGTTATTCGTAATTGCGGCCCATTGCCTGTCTCCGCCAGTCGGTTGCCGGCGAAATTCATTGGAAAACAGAGAACACCACTGTTCATATCGACGATATTTTTAGGTGCCGCATACTTGAAGGGAGAAGAATTGTTGTAGAATATATTTGTTATGTCATGCGGGAAATCGACGGCATTTTCCACGGGGAATTGAAAGATGGTTTCGACAAAGCCAATCCTTTTCTCATCTTCCGGGAGCTGGTGACCGAGCAGTGACAGGGTTTCACGGTAACCGACTGTCGAAATGATGGCGTCGCAGTTGATGGTTTCTCCATTCTCCAGCAAGAGTCCATTGGCCTGTTGGTTGCCGTGGATGATCTTGGCCACTTTCGCTTGGTAGCGAATGGCGCCGCCAAGAGAAAGGTAATGAGCAAGGAGCATGTCGAGCAAATCTTTTATCGTTCCCATCGGACGACAAAGCCCTTCAAGGAAAATCGCTCGGAACATAATGGCAAACTGGCTGAGATCCATGTCGTTTTCCATACTCGAGCCATAAAAAAGCAATGGACAAAGCAGCATGTCGACCAGTACAGGATCATCAATGTGACTCTGTAAGAATTGGCGGGCGGAACGAAATGGAGATGGCGTGAAGGGGTCGATTTCGGGAAGGTTTTGGTAAAACCGCAGGAAACCCGGCAGGGCTTGCGGGAATTCTTTACGGATACATTCGGTCAATTCAGCGAAATCGTTAGAGAAAGAGAGGGTATATCTATCGAAGAAACGAATTTCGCTGCGTATTTGGGGGTGTAAGGCCAGTTGTTCCCTTTTGATTTTTAACTGCCGCAACAGCCGGTTCAACGGCGCATTTTTATCTTCCGGTGGCGCGAAATTGGTAATCGCGTGCAGGCCAGTCTCGAATAATCGTCCTTGCCGGTAATAGTAGGAGTTCAGACCACCGGCCCGGATATGCTGTTCCAGAACCAGGACATCCGGGAAATAGCGGGCATAACGAATGGCGGCGGCGAGTCCGGAAAGGCCGCCGCCGATAATGACGAGCCGGTAATCAGCCATGGAGGACGGCGGGGGAGATGCAATCAGATGGCGGCCAGCTTGGGGCCGAGATAGGTGACGCAACTGTTCAGGGTGGCGAGCTGCGGATAATCGGCTTCGGGAATCTGGAGCTTGTAGCGTTTGCGCAGTTCCATGACAATATCCAGGAAGTCCATGGAGTCGAGGTCAAGCTGGTCGCGTAACGGTTTGCTGGCATCGAGGCCGGAGAAATCGGCTTCGTCGTCAATATCGGCAATAATATCGAGGATGACTTGTTTGATGTCGCTTGCGGTCATGAACATCTCCCGTGCTGGTGAAAAGAAAAAGGCAATTACTTTGCCTTGGTCAAGTAAGTCCCGGCGAAAACCCTCGGCGGGAACCCCTTCTTATACCATAGGCATAAAGTTTTCTTCCAGGGTTTTCGCGCCGTTCTTCAAACGCTGTCGTATTTCCGGACGATCAGCGTCGAATTGATTCCCATCATGCCAAAAGAATTATTCAGGATTGTCGTCACGGGAACGTCTCGCCGAGCCGTATTGATGATCAGGTTGTCGAGAGCGCATTCCGGGTCGAGCCGGTCGATGTTGATGGTTGGATGGATGATGCCGTCGGTAAAGGCCGGCAGATTGCCGGCCAGCTCCAGCACTCCCGCCGCGCCCATGGCGTGGCCGATGATGGATTTGGTGTTGTTGATGAAGGTGGTGGGGCAATCGGCGAAAACCTCACGGATGGCCGCGCATTCGGCGATGTCGCCCTGTTTGGTGCCGGTGGCGTGGGTATTGACCAGGCTGATTTCCTCGGCGGCGAGAGCGGCGTGCTCNNGACCTCGGCGGCGAGGGCGGCGCGCTCCAGCGCCAGACGCATACATTCGGCCTGGCGGGTGGAGTTGGGCAGAACGAAATCGGTGGCGTCGGAATTGATGGCATAACCGACGATTTCCCCATAAATTTTCGCGCCGCGCGCAAGGGCCTTGGTCAACGTCTCGACGACGAAAATGCAGCCGCCCTCGGAAATGACGATGCCATTGCGATCGGAATCGAAGGGGCGGCTGGCCTTTCTCGGGTCCGCGGCTTCGGCCAGGGCGTTCTGCGCTTTGAAACTGGCGAAGATGCCGAAGGAGCCGACCGATTCCGACAAACCTCCGGCCAAGGCCATGTCCACTTCGCCGAGACGCAGCATCTGCACGGCTTGAATCAGCGAGGCATTGCCGGCGGCGCAGGCGGCGCCTATCGAATAATGTGGCCCTGTGATGCGCAGGCTCATGGTGATTTCCCCGGCCGGGTTGTTCAGCACCGTGCGCGGGTTGTGATGATGCGTCCAGTAGCGGGTGTCATAATCGTACTGGCTGATGGCGTGGATTTCGTTTTCGGTTTCGACGGTGCCGTGTTCAGTCAGGCCGGTGTAGACGCCGACCCGGGCCGGGTCGTAAAAGTTGGTCAAAGGCGCGAA
>DOMU01000036.1:7475-8100 GCA_003509305.1 Desulfobulbaceae bacterium
ATCCTTGTTTTTCCGGTATCGCGTTTCCGGAAAATGGCAGACGCCGGCTGGGGCCAGGCCGAAATAGCGCAGATCGAGCGTTTCAATTTCGCTCTGTCCGGCGATGAGTTTCTCGCGGAATTCCATGAGGTTACTGGCATTGGGCGCGGCGAGGCCACAGCCGGTGATGACGATACGGTTGGACGGGTTCAGCATGGCTACAGTGGGATGGTAGAATATTTTTACAAGTTAGGTTTTTGGCGTCAAAATCTGATGAATTTAGGAGATTTACCGAAAAAACGCAAGCGTCGGCACCACTGTCATGGTATCTGATTCATGGCCTTCGCGGCACGGGAACTGCCGCTTGCTTTTTGTCGATAGCGTATTTGTTCATGGCGTATTATTGTCGCGGAGAATTTTTCTTTTTTTCCAATCAAGAGGAGCCTTCCNNCTTCCATGTGGGAATATACCGATAAGGTTCAGGAACACTTTCTGAACCCGCGAAACGTTGGTGAAATCGAGCATCCCGACGGTGTCGGCGATGTCGGGTCGCTGGCCTGCGGCGACGCCTTGAAGCTCACATTGAAAATCGCGGACGGCAGGATCGCCGACGCTAAATTCAAGACCTTCGGCTGCGCCAGCGCCA
>DOMU01000156.1 GCA_003509305.1 Desulfobulbaceae bacterium
GGGGAACTGCGCCAGCTTTCACCGTTGTTCGCGCCCTGGGCGGCAGTGGACGACGTGGTTTTACGCGACGGGCGCACGGTTTATGTGCGCTTTGGTTATCTGTTCGCGCCCCTCTGCCTGTTGTTCGCCCTCTTGGCGCTGGCCGTGGTTTGGCGCCGGAAAACATGAGGCCAATATGCCCGGAAATACAGTTTTTTCTCTTGTTCGCCTGGCCGCCTTGGCTGCCATTGTGGTGATTTTTTTTGTATCTTCTCCGGTTTTTGCGGTGTCCCCGCGCAATATCGCGGCCGATTTCATCCAGGAGAAAGAAATGAAACTTCTGGCCCGGCCGCTGGTGTCCAAAGGCCGCCTGCTGTTCCGTTCGCCGGATAATCTGCGTTGGGAGTACCTGTCGCCGGTCAGAAGTGTGCTGCTGATGAAGGATGGCGCCGCTCGTAAATTCGT
The DNA here is from genome assembly GCA_003509305.1 of Desulfobulbaceae bacterium. Classification (GTDB taxonomy): domain Bacteria; phylum Desulfobacterota; class Desulfobulbia; order Desulfobulbales; family Desulfocapsaceae; genus UBA8130. The sequence continues at coordinate 445 of DOMU01000156.1, forward strand.
ATGGGAAAGCGGCGCCTGGCATGAAGATAAAAGCGCTGGCCTTAACGCCATTCCCGTGGTTTTGGCGCAGATGACGGGATGGATGGAAGGCCGTTTCGACGATGCCAGCGGCCAGGCAATGTTTACCGCCAGCCGTGATGGCCGGGTGGTGCGTCTTGTGCCGAAAGAAGAAGGAATGCGCGCCGTTATCGCCGCCATTGCATTGCGCCTGGCCGCTGGCGACGAGTTGGTCGAAGAAGTGGATATTCACGAAAGCGCCAGCCCAGCCGCCGATGCCGTGACTCGGATCAGATTTCACAATACGGTCACGGACCGCGCTATCCCCGACGCCTTGTTCATCACACCATGAAAAAGTCAGCCGGCTACACGAAAATATCCCGCCGCGCTTTCTGGCTGTTAGCGTTTTTTCTGCCCGTCTTCCTGTTCGCCGCCTGCGCCCGGCCCGGCCCGGATACAAATATTGCCCTGGATGAGGATGATTGTGCCGCCTGCCAGCGGATTTTCCCCCAAGGCGGTTGGCAGTTCGTCCACGAAATCGTCTTTCGTTTCGCTAAAGGGGAAGGGCGCTTCCTCGGTATCGTCGCCTTTGATGAGGAGGAATTGCGCTGCGCCTTGACCACCCTGGAAGGACTGACCGTTTTTGTGGCGCGGGCGCCGTTGCAAGCGGGAAAAGGCGAGGTTCAAGTCGAGCGCGCCCTGCCGCCGCTCGATAAATCTGCCTTCGCCGTCGGCCTGGTGGCCGATTTACGTTTACTGTTTATCGCTCCGGCAGGCGCGCCACGCTGTGGCTGGCGGCATGGAACAAGGCTGTGCCGCTGGGAAAATCCGGGTGTTATTCAAGAGATTTCAGTAAGTCAGGATGGCTGCTGGTCGATACAGGTTTTCAAAGATGGGCGGCTGTTCAGAACGGCGCGGGCCACCGGCTGTGCGGAGCGTGATGGTTACCTTATCCCGGGCAGTATTTCTCTTTATGCCACCGGCGGTGCGGAGTATGAGTTGACCATGCGGCTGGTGAGTGGAAATGCCACGCCTGTGAAGCGGGAAGGCGATGGATGCCGCGCTCGCCATCGCTAAGTTCGGGCCGATTTCCACGAGTTTTTTCCCTCGCCGCCCCTGGCCTTTTGGTCTATAGTCGGTAAAATTTTGCGGTCGCGGGCTGAAATATCGTTTACGTCGGGAGCATTACAGCCGTTTGAGCTGGGGTGTTCTTTTCTATATTTTTCAGGCTGGAGGAATAACGATGGGCAAAAACATTCTGATGTTCGGGCCAAACGGCAGCGGCAAAGGAACCCAGGGCGCGCTGATTCAGAAAAAACTGAATCTGCCGCACATCGAATCGGGGGCGATCTTCCGCGAGCATATCAAAGGTGGCACCGAATTGGGCAAGAAGGCGAAAGAATATATCGACCGTGGTGACCTGGTGCCGGACGATATCACCATCCCGATGATGATTGCCCGCCTCAGTCAGCCTGACTGCAAAAACGGCTGGATTCTTGACGGCTTCCCGCGCTCGAAGGAGCAGGCGATAAAACTCGATGAAACCCTGAAAAAAGAGGGGCTGGCCCTTGATTATGTCATCGAAATCGTCCTCGATCGCCAGATTGCCAAAGAGCGCATCATGGGCCGCCGCCTGTGCGCCAACGACAATAACCATCCGAACCACATCGCCTTTGCCGCCATTAAACCGGTGGAAAAAGACGGCAAACTGGTCTGCCGCGTTTGCGGCGGCGCTCTTTCGACGCGCGCCGATGACCAGGACGAGGCCGCCATCGACAAACGTCATAACATTTATTATGACACCAATACCGGCACCATGGCGGCGGTCAACTACTTCAAGAGCGAGAAAGGTCCGAAGGTGATCTCCGTTGATGGCACCGCTTCGATTGAAAAAGTCAGCGAAGCCATTTTGCAGGAGTTGTAAGCCGTTCACTTTTTTCGATGATGGCGCGAGGCATCCCCTGCCGAGGGGATGCCTTTTTTCGTGCCTTACTATTTCTTAAACCGATATCCATTATGGACGAGACTTCTTTCACCGCCGTTCCCAAGTCCGGCAAGGTTTATCTGGTCGGCGCCGGTCCCGGCGACCCTGGCCTGATCACGCTGCGCGGCAAGTACCTGCTTGAACACGCCGAGGTGCTGATCTACGATTATCTGGTCAGTAAAAAACTGCTGCGTTACGTCCCGGCTAAAGCCGAGCTGATTTATGCCGGCAAACGCGGCGGTTTCCAGCATACCCACACGCAGGAGGAAATTAACCAACTGCTGATCGATTACGCGCGGCGCGGCAAGATGGTGGTGCGGCTGAAGGGTGGTGACCCATTCATCTTCGGGCGCGGCGGCGAGGAGGCGGAAACCCTCCATGACGCCGGTATCGCCTTCGAGGTGGTGCCGGGTGTTACTTCGGCCACCGCCGCCGCCACCTACGCCGGTATCCCGATCACCCATCGCGCTTACACGGCTTCGGTATCTTTTCTCACCGGCCACGAAGATCCGGGCAAGGAAAGCTCGAATATTGACTGGGCCAGCCTTGCCGCCGCTGGCGGCACCCTGGTCGTGTATATGGGCATCAAAAATCTGCCGGTGATCACGGAAAATCTCTTGCGGCATGGCCGCGCAGGATCGACGCCGGTGGCTGTAGTGCGCTGGGCATCGACGCCGGAACAGCGCACCGTGGTCGGCACGCTCGCCGATATTTGCGACAAGGTACGCGAGGCGGGCATCAAGCCGCCCGCTTTGATCGTTGTCGGTGAGGTGGTGCGCCTGCGTGAGAAAATCGATTGGTTCGAGGAGAGGCCTCTTTTCGGCAAACGGATTGTCGTCACCCGCACGCGCGAGCAGGCCAGCGAACTGGTGGCGCAACTGGAAGAAGCGGGGGCCGAATGCCTGGAGCATCCGACCATTCATGTCGGGCCGCTCGAATCCTATGATTTCCTTGATGAAGAGTTGGAGCGGATCCGTGAATACCACTGGATCGTCTTCACCTCGCTGAACGGTATCCGTTACTTCTTTGAGCGCCTGTTCAAAAAAGGTATGGACGCCCGCGACCTGAAAGGGCCGTCGATTGCTGTTGTCGGCAAAAGCACCGCCGACCTTTTGCGTCAGTACGGTCTGCGCGCCGATCTGGTGCCGAAAGAGTTCACCGCCGAGGGCCTGGCCGAAGCCCTGCTCGATATCGGCGTCGGTGGCCGCAACATTCTTATCGTCAGGGCGAAGGAAGGCCGGGCCATTCTGCCGGAAACCCTGCGCGGCGCTGGAGCGCAGGTGATGGTCGCCCCAGTCTATCAGAACACGCCGCCGCCCGGCACCCGTGAAGCCATCATCGCCGATCTGGAGGCTGGCCGCATTGACGCCATCACTTTCACCAGTTCATCGACGGCGCAGAATTTTTTTGATCTGCTCGGTGTCGCCAACCACGAAGAACTGGCCAAACTCTTGCAAGGGGTCTGCATCGCGGCCATTGGCCCGATTACTGGCAAAACCGTCACCGATCATGGCCTGACTGTCGATGTTCAGCCGGAGCAGTACACTATCGAGGCGCTGGTGGCGGCCCTGGTAACCCACTGCGCTGATGCCGATTGAGACAAGCTTGAAAGCAGCGGCGCGGCGCGCCCGCGATGGCGGCGCATTGTTCCGGCGGACGCCAGGGAAGGATCGGCAAGAGGGCGAGGAACGTTTCCGCGAGCGTGAGAATTTTCTGCGCTGCGTCCGCTGTGGCCATATCATTACCCATCGTGGCCAGGCTATCGCCGTTGCCGGGGGCCACGAGCAGACCTTCGTCAATCCGGTGGGCAAGGTTTTTACCGTCAGGCTTTTCCGCCGCACTCCCGGCTGCCGTTGGCAAGGAAGGCCCACTCGGGAATTTTCCTGGTTCCCCGGTTATCTGTGGCGGCTGGCCCTCTGCGGCGGTTGCGGCGATCATTTGGGATGGCTGTTTCAGGGCGAGGATGAATTCACCGCCCTGATTGCCGCGGCCATCGCGGAAAAATGATAAAGTTCAGCGTACCGGGAAACCGGCGGCGGCGCAGGCGGCCTTGACCTCGGCAATCGCCACTTCCTGGCGGTGGAAAATGCCGGCGGCCAAGGCCGCGTCGGCGCCGGT
>DOMU01000031.1:0-4331 GCA_003509305.1 Desulfobulbaceae bacterium
GGTGCAGCCGCTCAATTGGGCAAGCATGGAGCGCCTCCGTCCACGTCGCTTACAGCGGGATTCGCCGCGTACATACGGGCCACTTCCTGGCTGTAACAACCATTCTTTTCTTCATAGACATACAGCGGCGGCATGGCTAAAAGTCCGGCGCCACCTTCTTTGTGGCACAGGACCAGCGCCCGTGTCGCCGCTAAACCGGGGTAACTGTGGATCAGGCGTAAGCGTTTAATGGCAAGCCTGTTCGCGTCACAGGCGGCGAAAAGCTCGGCCAACTGCGCGGCGGGATAGATAAAGGCCGCCTGCCCGCCTTTGCCCAGACACCAGGCGGCGGCGCGGGTAAAGGCGGAGAACGGCGTCCGCTGATGCCGGGCGTCTTTTTCACCTGGCAAGTGGCTTTCGCGGCCACGCCCGGGCTGGTAGTACGGCGGATTGCAGAGTACGAGGTCGGCGCTCTGCGCCGGCACCAGTTCCTTCATCCGCGCCACGTCGCCGCAAACGACCTCGCTTTTTTCGGCAAAACCGTTATCGCGGAAATTTCTCCTGGCAAAAGAAGCCAGTTCTTCCTGTACTTCAACGGCCAGGCAAGAGGCGGCGTGAGCATGGCGGTAGAGGGCGATCAAGCCGATGACGCCGCATCCGGCGGCCAGATCAATCAGCCGCGCCCCAGAGCTTGGCCGCGTGAAATGGGCAAGCAGCACGGCATCAAGGGAAAAACGGTAGCCGTTTTTCGGCTGGTGGCAGGAAATCGCCCCGGAAAACAGCGTGTCGCGTGTCGCATCCACCATCGTACAGTCTCCTTTGTCCACTGTGGCGTTTGAAATACCATACCGCTGTCAGCGGCTCAAGAAAAAGGCGGTTCGCGTCTTTCCGCGCGGCCTTGTTCCCCGGCTCAGATGGTTTGCCGATAAAAAACTTGCCGCACCATCTGTTCTTCGGGTAGGCTAGCCGGTCATTTCGCTGCCAGGGAACCATAAAGTCCTAAACATTCCTAGGCAATTGACCAGGGGTTGTGGTGACGACAATCGGTGACTGAATTACTCCACTCAAAAGAGAGCCCGTAATAATGCCCATCACGGAATTATTGGCGAGAAACGCCGAACTTTACGGCGATAAAATATGTCTGACGGAAATCAATCCGGAACAGCGGAAAGGGCGCGAACCGGCGTGGAGGGAACTGGCTCTCGTCGAAACCGCGCGTAACGCCCGTTACCGGAAGGAACTGACCTGGCGAACATTCGACGAGAAAGCCAATCAATTCGCGAACTTGCTGGCCGCGCGCGGTGTCCGGCGCGGCGATAAGGTCGGCATCCTCTTGATGAACTGCATCGAGTGGTTGCCGATCTACTTCGGCGTGTTGAAATCGGGGGCGGTTGCCGTGCCAATGAACTTCAGGTATTCCTCTGATGAAATTAAATACGCTCTCGATCTCGCCGGGATTTCCGTCTTAGTCTTGGGGCCGGAGTTTATCGACCGGATGCAGGCGATCAAAGACGATATGCCCACGGTGCGCTCCTTGTTTTTTGTTGGCGATGATTGTCCGGATTTTGCCGAGAGCTACGAGCGTCTTACCGCCGCGCAATCGCAAGAGGCGCCGGACATCCGGCTGACGGATGACGAGGACGCGGCGATTTATTTTTCCTCAGGAACCACGGGCTTTCCAAAAGCTATTCTGCATTCACATCGCAGTCTGGTCGTTTCCTGCCAGGTGGAGCAGAAGCATCACGGCCAGGCGCACGACGATATCTTCCTGTGCATCCCGCCGCTCTACCACACCGGGGCGAAAATGCACTGGTTCGGCAGCCTCTTTACCGGCGGCAGCGCCGTGCTCTTGCGCGGCATCCGCCCGGACTGGATCATTGAGACGGTGGCGGGTGAGGGCGTGAGCATTGTCTGGCTTTTGGTGCCGTGGGCGCAGGACATCCTCGACGCCATTGAGAGCGGCGATATCAAGCTGGCCGATTATGATTTATCCGCCTGGCGGCTCATGCACATCGGTGCTCAGCCGGTGCCGCCCAGCCTGATCCGCCGCTGGAAAAAATTTTTCCCGCATCACGAATACGACACCAATTACGGGCTGACCGAATCAATTGGCCCAGGCGCCGTCCATCTCGGCGTCGAGAATATCCACAAGGTTGGCGCCATCGGCAAGGCCGGTTACGGCTGGCGAACCAAAATTGTCGATGAGCGCGGCGAGGCGGTCAAGCCTGGCGCCGTCGGTGAGCTGCTCCTTGCCGGTGACGGCGTTATGAAGTGCTACTACCGAGACCGGGAAGCCACCGCCGCCACCTTGAAGGACGGTTGGCTCTATACGGGAGATATGGCCCGCGAAGATGAAGACGGCTTTATCTTTCTCGTTGACCGGAAAAAAGACGTGATCATCACCGGCGGTGAGAATATCTATCCGGTACAAATTGAAGATTTTTTACGCGGCCACGACAAGATCAAGGATGCCGCCGTCATTGGGCTGGCTGATCATCGTCTCGGAGAAATTGCCGCCGCCATCATTGAAATAAAAGCGGACATGGAATGCGGCGAAGAGGAGATCATGCACTTTTGCGGGCAACTGCCGCGTTATAAACGCCCACGCCGTATCATCTTTGATCATGTGCCGCGCAACGCCACCGGGAAAATCGAAAAACCGAGACTCCGCGCCAAATACTGCGGCGAGAGCATCGTCGAACAGCAGATTGAAAACGCTGGTGGAATCACCCCCATTCCGCAAGGAGGAGTCGATGAAAATTAAATTGTTGATCGCCGTTTTGTTGCTTTTCGGCGTGCTTACGCTCGCCCACGCCGATATCAACGTGGGTGTGTCGCTTTGCGCCACCGGCCCCGCCGCTTCGCTGGGCATTCCCCAGAAAAACACATTTCCTTTGCTGTCGGCCACCATTGCCGGAGAAAAAGTGAATTACATCGTTCTTGACGATGCTTCCGATACCACGACAGCGGTGAAAAACGCGCGCAAGCTGGTCAGTGAAGATAAGGTCGATCTCCTCATTGGCTCGTCGATTACCCCGAACTCTCTCGCGATGATCGATGTGGCGGCGGAATCGGAAACACCGCTGATCTCCATGGCGGTAGCCACCACCATCGTCGCGCCGATGGATGCCAAGCGCCACTGGGTTTTCAAGGTGGGGCAGAACGACTCGCAAATGGCTGGCGCGGTTGCCGGGCACATGAATACGATCGGGGTGAAAACAGTCGCCTTCATCGGTTATAACGACGCGTACGGTGAGAACTGGTGGAAAGAATTCGAGAGGGCCGCCGAGACACACCATTTGCAAATAGTGGCGAACGAGCGTTTTAACCGCACCGATACCTCGGTGATCGGCCAAATCCTCAAGATCATGTCCGCCAATCCGGATGCCGTTCTCATCGCCGGTTCCGGCACGCCGTCGGCGCTGCCGCAAAAAACGCTCAAGGAAAAGGGTTACAAAGGTAAAATCTACCAGTCGCACGGAGCCGCCAACAGCGATTTCCTGCGCGTCTGTGGCAAGGATTGCGAGGGCACGTTCATGCCGGCTGGTCCGATTCTCGTGGCGGCGCAGTTGCCGGATAGCAACCCGATAAAAAATTCCGCCCTTGAGTATATCAACAGATACGAAACATTGTACGGCCCCGGCAGCATCACCACCTTTGGCGGACATGCCTGGGATGCCGGTCTTTTGCTTGCCAACGCCGTGCCGAGCGCGCTGAAAAAGGCCAGGCCGGGCACCAAAGAATTCCGTGCCGCGCTGCGCGACGCGGTTGAACAAACCAAAGAGCTGTATGCCTCCCAGGGCGTGTTCAACATGACGCCAGCCGACCATCTCGGCTTTGATGACCGGGCGCGTGTGATGGTGCGGATCGAAGACGGCAAGTGGGTGCTGGAGCGCTAGCCAATGGATCTGCAAATCGCCTTGCTGCTTGGCCAGGACGGCATCGTGAATGGGGCGGTTTACGCCCTCTTGGCGCTGGCCTTGGTGCTGGTGTTCGCCGTTACCCGTGTCATCTTTCTTCCGCAGGGCGAATTTGTCGCTTACGGTGCGCTGACACTGGCCGCCTTCCAGGCTGGCAAAACGCCGGGCACCGTCTGGCTGCTGCTTGGAAGCGGTATTCTCGTGACGCTTATCGATACGGTGGTCGCGGTGCGCGGCGGCAATCTGGGCCGCCTGAAAGGCATTGCCTTGTGGAATCTGGCGCTGCCGGCGGCGGTGGCCGGTCTTGTCCTGTGGCTGGAGCCGGGCAAGCTGCCGGTGGCGGCGCAGACGGCTCTGGCGCTGGCCATCGTTATTCCGCTTGGGCCGATGATTTACCGGCTTGCCTATCAGCCTTTAGCTGAAGCATCGGTG
>DOMU01000031.1:4373-5779 GCA_003509305.1 Desulfobulbaceae bacterium
CGCCACGCCTTTCAGCGAAGCGCAGTTGCAGTTGGGTACGCTGACCATTGGCGGCCAGGTTCTCTGGGTGCTGGGCGCGAGCGTCGCCCTGATTATCGCCCTCTACCTGTTCTTCGGTCAGACGCTCTATGGCAAGGCCTTGCGCGCGACCGCCATCAACCGGGTTGGCGCGCGGCTGGTGGGCATTTCTCATACCATGGCCGGTAAACTCTCGTTTGCTCTCGCGGCGGGAATTGGCGCGCTTTCCGGTATTCTCATCGTGCCGATTACCACCGTGTATTACGACACCGGTTTTTTGATCGGCCTGAAGGGCTTTGTTGCCGCCATCATTGGCGGCATGGCGAGCTATCCGCTGGCGGCGGTTGGGGCCATCCTGGTCGGTTTGCTGGAATCCTATTCTTCCTTTTGGGCCAGCGCCTTCAAGGAAGTCATCGTATTTACCCTTATTATCCCGGTTCTTTTGTGGCGCTCGCTGACCTCCCACCATGAGGAGGAGGAATGAAACAGCGCCTTCCACTGCTGGTCGCCGTGGTGTTATTGGCGATCGGCCCGGCGGTATTGCCGGAGTTCTACGTCACGCTGCTCAACTATATCGGCCTGTCCGCAATTGTCGCGCTGGGCCTGGTTCTTCTGACCGGGGTCGGCGGCCTGACCTCCTTCGGGCAAGCGGCCTTTGTCGGCATTGGCGCCTACACCACCGCGTATTTCACCACGGTTTATGCCGTCTCGCCGTGGCTGACTTTGTTTATTGGCCTGGGGCTGACCACTGTGGTGGCGCTGATATTGGGTTTTCTGACCATGCGTCTATCGGGCCACTACCTGCCGCTCGGCACCATCGCCTGGGGCATCAGTCTCTACTTTCTCTTTGGCAATCTGGAGTTTCTCGGCGGGCATACCGGCATCACCAGTATTCCCGCGCTCGAATTGTTCGGCTATCCGCTCAGTACCGGGCGCCAATTCTACGCTATCATTTGGCTGCTCCTGCTCGGAGCCGTCCTGGCCACGCAAAACCTGCTCGATTCACGGGAAGGGCGCGCCATCCGGGCGTTAAAGGGCGGCGGGCTGATGGCCGAAGCGATGGGCGTCAACACCGCCCGCAGCAAAATTGTCATCTTTCTTATCGCCGCGCTCTTTGCCTCTTTGTCCGGCTGGCTGTACGCCCACTTGCAGCGTTTTGTCAATCCGACGCCCTTTAGCGTGCCTGTCGGCATCGAATATCTTTTTATGACCGTGGTTGGCGGCGCGGCCCACGTCTGGGGCGCTCTTGTCGGCGCCGATTTGTTCACCGTGCTCAAGCAATGGTTGCAGGAAATTCTGCCGAGGATTTTCGGGCAGAGCGGCAACTTTGAAATCATCTTCTTTGGCCTGCTTTTGATCGTCATCTTGCAGCGTGCGCGGGATGGCCT
>DOMU01000132.1:0-2205 GCA_003509305.1 Desulfobulbaceae bacterium
AAGCTGAAGCGCCAGGCCGGCGACAGCGTATCCCAGTGGGCGGCGACAAACAGCAGAATGCCAGCCGCCAGCAACACGGCACCCAGGGACAGCGCCACCACCACCTGCCAACTCCAGCCCCGCGCCGCCTCTTGGCTGGTTTCATGAGTGACAATAGCCGCCGCCGTATCGGCATCAATCAGACCCGCTTCCTGCCAGCGCCTCAAAAAAGGCCGCCACTTCGCCGAACCCACATTCATCGCCATANNGCCGATTATCCACCGGCTCCTTTTCTAACCTGCCCGGGCGAAAACCGTCAAATTTTTTTCCCTCACCGCCAATCACCGTCCGCGCGGACTTCACCCCTTGCCAAATGCCCGGCGTTTCGGTAGATATGGGCGGCTATGAATTGGTATGAAAGTGGTACGGGGGAAGGCCGCGTGCCTGAAAAGATCTAACCTCAAACCTGGATTGCGCGATGGAAAACCAACAATTCGCAGTGCGTATCAACGGCCAGAGTATCAGTTGCCGGGCCGGGCAAACCATTCTGGAGGTCTGCCGGGAAGCGAATATCCCGGTGCCGACCCTCTGCTATGACAAACGGCTGAACCCCTATGGCGCCTGCCGCCTGTGTGTCGTCGAGGTCGATGGCTACACCGAGCCACTGGCATCCTGCACCACCTTCGTACAGCCGGGCATGGTGGTGACCACCGAAAGTGAAAAGCTCTCGCGGCACCGCAAGACCACCATCGAACTGCTGCTGCACAACCATCCGAACGATTGCATGACCTGCGAGGCGAGCGGCGCCTGCGAGCTACAGACCATGGCTTATCAGTACGGCGCCAGGCTCGGCCAGTTTCAGACCAAGAAATGGGGCTTGCCGCTGGTCGAGGACAACCCCTTCATCACCTTCGAGCCGAACAAATGCGTGGTCTGCGCCCGCTGCGTCCGCATCTGCCACGAAGTGGTGATGGCCGACACGCTGAAGCTCGAGCAGAACGGCTGGCGCACCCTGCCTGTCACCACTGACGGCAAGCCGCGCTCGCTTGATAACTGCGAATTCTGCGGCCAGTGTGTTTCCGCCTGCCCGACCGGCGCTCTTACCGACCGCAAGAGCCGTGGCAAGGGCCGGGCCATGGACGTGAAGAAGGTGAAGACCACCTGCTCCTACTGCGGTACCGGCTGCAACTTCTTCCTGAATGTCAAGGACGGCAAGGTGGTGCGCGTCACCTCCGACTTCGACGCCCCGGTCAACCACGGCAACCTCTGTGTCAAAGGCCGCTATGGCTTTGATTTCATTCACAGCCCGGAGCGCATCAAAACGCCTCTGATCAAAGAAAACGGTAAATTCCGCGAGGCGAGCTGGGACGAGGCGCTCGATCTGGTCGCGAGCAAGTTCAACGCCTTGATCAAAGAACACGGCCCGGAAAAGGTCGGCGGTTTTTCTTCATCCCGCTGCACCAACGAGGAAAACTATCTGCTGTCGAAATGGGTGCGCTGCGCGGTGGGGTCGAACAACGTCGACAACTGCGCCCGCGTCTGACACGCTCCGACTGTGGCCGGTCTGGCCACCAGCCTCGGCGCCGGTGCGGCGACCAACTCGTTAGCGCAGATTCCCGATGTTAAAACCATTTTCCTCTTCGGTTCGAACCCGACCGAAGGGCACCCGATTGTTGCTCTTTACATTAAAAAGGCTCTGGCCAAGGGCGCGACCCTGCTGGTCGCCGACCCGCGTAAAACCTGGATGGCCAAGCGGGCCAACATCTGGCTCGACCTGATGCCCGGCTCGAACATCGCCATGCTGAACGGCATGATCAACGTCATCCTGCAGAACGGCTGGGAGAATAAGGAATTCATCGCCAGCCGCACGGAAAATATCGACGAGCTGCGCAAAAAGGTCGCCGAATACGATCTTGAGCGGGTGACAAAAATCACCGGCGTCGCCGCCGAAAAAATCGTCGAAACGGCCCGGCTCTACGCCCAGGCCAAAGACGCGATGATCATCTACGGCCTCGGTGTCACCGAGCATCAGACCGGCACCGAAAACGCCATGGCCATTGCCAACCTGGCGCTCGTCTGCGGCCATATCGGCCGGCCAGCCACCGGCATCATGGCTTTGCGCGGCCAGAACAACGTCCAGGGCGCCTCCGACTTGGGGCCGTTGCCGGCGACTCTGCCCGGCTATCAGAGCGTCGCCGACGCCAAGGTGCGCGAAAAATTCGGCAA
>DOMU01000132.1:2289-4152 GCA_003509305.1 Desulfobulbaceae bacterium
CGGCCATGTGCGGGCGGCTCTGGAAAAGGTCGAGTTCCTCGTCGTCCAGGACATGTTCCACACCGAGACCACCAAATTCGCCGATGTCATCCTGCCAGGCGCCAGCTTCGCCGAAAAGGATGGCACCTTCACCAACGGCGAGCGCCGCGTCCAGCGCGTGCGCAAGGCCATCGAGCCTATCCCCGGCATGGCTGAGTGGCAGGTTCTTGGCGAAGTGGCGGCCCGCATGGGTTATAAGGGAATGCTCTACAGACATCCATCGGAAATCATGGATGAAATCGCCAGCCTGGTGCCAATCTACGGCGGCATCAGCTACGAGCGCATCAAAGAGAAGGGCATTCAGTGGCCCTGCCCGACCAAAGACCATCCCGGCACCACCACCCTGTATACCGATCTGTTCTCGCGGGCCAGCGGCAAGGCGGTGTTTCTGGCGCTCGAGCATCAGGGTTCCGGCGAAAAACCGGATGCCGACTATCCGCTGGTTTTGATTACGGGCCGCGTGCGCGAGCATTACAACAACGGCTCGATGACCAGGCGCTGCTCGGGTATCGCCGAGATCGTGCCGGAGGAACTGGCCGAGATCAACCCCGATGACGCCCGCCAGTTGGGCATCACCAACGGCGACTGGGTAACGGTCAGCTCACGGCGGGCCGACCTGAAGGTGCGCGCCAAGGTGACGGAGCGCTCGCACAAAGGCACCGTCTTCATGACCTTCCATCATGAATCGGCCATCACCAATAACCTCACCTCCGGCCACCGTGACCCGATCACCGGCACGCCGGAATACAAAGCCTGCGCGGTGAAGGTGACGGCTGTGCAGTAATCTGTTTATCAATCTTTCGGCTATCTTCTGTTGATTCAGAAGGTAGCCGGAAATTTTTCAGATTGAGAGCCAATACCTGAGAGCCGGAATGATGAAAAAATCCATTTTTCCTGCAATACTTGCCCTTTTCCTGGTTTCATGCGCGCCGTTATCAAACTCTCCGCCCGAACAAACTGAAAAAACCGCATCTTCATCAGCGGCCAAGTCACGGATAGATCCGGAATTTAAGGCCAAATTGGATGAGTTGGGTCAGAAACCGGAACATCTGGATGTCTTGCAAGTAGTAAATTATCCGCAAACGGCAGCACAGCTTAGTACCGCTTTAGATTGGCTGCGAGATCGATGGTACCGTGCGGAGGAACGAGACCCTAGATTTCTGTTTTCCTATGCCAGATTGCTACGGACAGCGAAAATCTACGACTCTTCTTCCGCTGCCTATTTAGCTGGAATGCTTTTTGCGCGTCAGGAAATGACCCGCTGTCGGGACCAGGCGGGAGCAAAGGCAATGATGGCCGATCTCCAGAAACAACTTCAAGAGTTTAACGATCTGTATTGGTCTTTACCTTTCTCAATGCGCCAAATCGTTTTTAAAGTGGCGCAGAGTTTCGTCCGCCTGAAAGAGCACCCAATAAACAAAAGCGATGATCCTTATCCCGGAGTTTGTCCAGCCGTCAAAGAAGAGCAAGAACTAAACGGGATGTACACGACTATGGCAGCCGCGGCTGCCAAGTCAGACACGTCAAAAGTCTCCGTCAAAAAAGGCCCAGGCGGAATTACCGTTGTCGAGTGGGATACAAGCGGTTTGCGATTTCTCCCCTACGAACAGACGCTTGCCGAACGGCAAAAAGTCACGGAGGCTTTTCAAAAATATTATTCACGGGAAAACAAACCCAGTGGCCCTCTGCCATATTAAATAACAAGCTGAAGCCGCCTTCGTTCAATTGTCAATTTTCTTGTGTGGCGCTCTTGCACGCGATGTGTGAGAGCGCCGTCTTTCTTACGCCATCAGCCGGCTTATTCCATTTCCATTTTGGTTTTTC
>DOMU01000202.1 GCA_003509305.1 Desulfobulbaceae bacterium
GGCGAAGCGCCATCACCAGCCGCTTGCAGCACCAGTTGGTCGGGCGCGACCAGCAGCACGCCGTCGGCGCCCGCCGCTTTGTAAATGCCGGTGTCGGTGGTGGCCTGATCAAAAATGATACCGCTTTTGTGCGTCGATTTGATCGCCGCCACGCGTAGTCCGCGCTGGCGCAATATGGTCAATACCTTAGCCGCGAGCGTTGTTTTGCCGCTGTTGTGCCAACCGATAAAAGTAACGATGGGAGGCATTGCATTCTCCTGATACGGTAAATCCTCTCTTTTTCATCAACCCATGGCTGTCGCATCTTCTTTGCCCAAAACAAAAGAAGCCGTCCGACATAATCCGGACGGCTTCTTTCCTGGCGAAGACGGCATCATGCTTACTTTTTCGAGTGGCAGGTGGCGCATTTCATCAGCTTGTCTTTCGAGGAGTCTTTGGCAATTACCGCCTTGTGGCAGGTCTGGCAGTTGCCATGGCCCGCCCCTCTCAGGGTGTCGAGTTTGAGCGCGCCCAGGGTTTTGCCGGCCAGTTTCTCCGGATTGTGGCAGGAATCGCATTTCGCGATGGCCATGCCATCAACATAGGGCGTTTGTTTGCCATCGGCAGCCATGCCGTGGTGACATTCAGCGCAGGCGATTCCCTGCTCCTGATGGGCGGCGTGTGGGAAAACCGCCGGTTTCTTGCCACTGGCACCCAAGGTAATTTCCGCCGGCCCCTTGTCGGCGGCGATGGCGCCCACTGCCGCGCCCACGGTCAAAAAGGCGGCCACGGCCACAGATACAACCAATTTGTTCAACATGTTTTCCCTCCTGGTGAATGAAATGAAAGACCCGCTCACATACCACGGGGCGGCACGTTGTATAGCGATTATTCATGACGAAGTCAAGGACGGCGGGTATGTCAGGATTTCTCAGATTGTACCATAACTGTGCAGGCCGGAGAGCAGAAAGTTGACACCGTAGTAGGTGAAGAGGACGCAAACGAGGCCGATGATCGACAGCCAGGCGGTTCGCCTGCCGCTCAAGCCCCTGGTATAGCGGGCGTGCAAGGTGATGGCGTAGAAGAACCAGGTGATCAGCGACCAGGTTTCTTTCGGGTCCCAGCTCCAGTAGGTGCCCCAGGCCGCATCGGCCCAGATCGCGCCGGTGATGATGCCGATGCTCAGCCAAATGAAACCGAAAATCATCGTCTTGTGGAGCAGATCGTCGAGAATTTCCTTATCCGGCAAACGGGACGGCTGGTTGTTCGCCAGCGCCCGTTCTTTCAGCAGATACATGACGCCCAAAGCGGCGGCGACGGCGAAACCGGCGTAACCCATGAAGCAGGTGACGACATGGGCGATCAGCCAGTTCGATTGCAGGGCCGGAATCAGTGGAGCGATGTCTCGTGTCACGCCCGGCGCGAACGAGGCGTAGGCCATGGCCAGAAAGGCCAAAGGCGTCGCGAAGGCGCCAAGCATCCGGGCGCGGTATTTCCAGATTATGAGCAAATAAAAAAAGCCAATCGCCCAGGAAAAGAAGACCACCGATTCATACATGTTGGTCAGCGGCGCATGGCCAAAACCCATTTGGTACGATTCGCGCCAGCGCAGGCCGAAACCGGCTGTTTGCAACACGAGCGCCGCTACGGTCAAGGCTGTCGCCGTTTTGCCGATTTTGTCGCTGTGGAAAATACAGTAGGCGACGTAAAGAAATGAGGCGCCGAGATAGGCGAAGGTGGTGAGGCCAAGCAAAAGGGAACTGTCCATGGGTGTCTCCGGAAACGATACAGATCAAGCGGCCAGCGTTTTTTCGATTTCCTCTTTCAGGGCGGCAAAATCCCTGGCAAAGCCAAATCTGTTCTTATTGACTGTGCCGGCCAAGAGCAGATCATACCCCGCTTCCGTTTGCCGCAGCAAGGCGAAGAGCCGCCGGTGGGCGAGAAAGAAGGCGATATAGAGGCCGAAAACCAAAAGGCCGCAGCCGAAATACACCAACGGCACACCGGGGTCTTTGGCCACCTGCAAACCGGTGGCGTACAACTGCCGCGCCCGCACCGTGTAGGGGCCGAAAGCCGCCTTTCCATTGGCCGGGAGTTGCAGCGTCACCGGTTCGTCGTCGCCTTTCCGCAGCCACAGTTTCAGGCTCTCCAGCCGCTGGCCCTGGCCACTGGCGCTGAGAACACCAAACTTGACGCCTTCCTGCCGCCATTCCTCCTCTTGCCGAAAGGGAATGGTAAAGGCGTGGCGCTGGTCTTGAGGGGCACCATTCTTCGTGAATTCGACGATGAAATCGTCATAGGGCTGATAGCTGGCCTGATAAAAAGTAATGCCTTGATAACGCAGCGGCTGGTTGACCTCGATGTCGCGGCTGAGTACCGGCTTACCGTCCTTGATAACCGTCAGGCGTGACAGGTATTCTTTCGGTGCGCCGTTGTCGTAGTATTCAATGGCAAAGGAGTCGCAGCGCAGCGTAAAACCGAGGGGTTTCGGCTCGCGGCTCTGATTNNAGAAAGACCACATCGGTCGAGTTCCCCTCCGGCAGCATCAGGCTGCCTTTGAAGCCATAGCGCTGGCCAACCAGCGCCCCGGCGAAGATGATGAGAATCGACAGGTGGACGATGTAGGCGCCGAGACGGCTCCACGCCCCCTTCTCGGCAACAAAGAGCGATTCGTCCGCAGCCTTGAAGCCCCGCGCCGCCAGAA
>DOMU01000144.1 GCA_003509305.1 Desulfobulbaceae bacterium
GCCGATGGCTTTGGCTGGGTCAAGGGCGATGTCTTTGGTGTAAATGCCGGCGTCAAGTGTTGCCGCCACCGCCTGGTCGATGGCGTCCGCCGCCGCCGCCTGGCCCAGACTGTAGCGCAGCATCATCGCCGCCGACAGGATCTGCGCCAAGGGATTGGCGATACCCTGTCCCGCGATATCCGGGGCTGAACCACCCGCCGGTTCATAAAGGCCGAAATTGTCGCCGTTTAAAGAGGCCGAGGCTAAAAGGCCCATCGAACCGGTCAGCATCGCCGCCTCGTCCGAGAGAATATCGCCGAACATATTGCCGCACAAAAGCACGTCGAACTGATGCGGGTCGCGCACCAGTTGCATGGTCGCGTTATCGACATAGATATGATTCAGTTGCACATCGGGAAATTCCTGATGCACCTCCATCACCACCTGACGCCACAGCACCATAGTAGTCAGGACATTGGCTTTATCGACCGAAGTCACCCTGTTGCGACGCTTTCTGGCGGCGACAAAGGCCAGGCGGGCGATGCGGGCGATTTCATGGCGCGTGTAGCTCATGGTGTCAAAGGCCCGCTCGGCCTCGCCCCGCCCCTCGCGGCCTTTCGGCTGACCGAAATAGATGTCGGAAGTTAACTCGCGCATACAGAGAATATCGAAACCCGTGCCGACAATATCCGGGCGCAATGGACAGGCGGCGGCCAAAGACGGGAAAACCTTGGCCGGGCGCAGGTTACAGAACAAATCGAAATGCTTGCGCAAAGGCAATAAGGCGGCGCGTTCCGGCTGCTCGTCCGGCGGCAGGTTTTCCCACTTCGGACCGCCAACCGAACCAAACAGGATGGCGTCCGATTCCTCGCATAGTTTCAAGGTCGCTTGCGGCAACGCTTCGCCGTGCCGGTCAATCGCCACGCCACCGACATCGGCCTCGCGTTTTTCCAGTTGAAAACCGAACTTCTTTTCGGCGGCGGCCAAAACCTTCAACGCCTCCGCCATCACTTCCGGGCCAATGCCGTCACCGGCCAATACCGCGATCTTTTTCATGTCGTTCCTTTTTGTTCTTCTTCATCCATGCCGCTTTCGTCCACAGCTATCAATAACCCCGTCCTGTTTTACCACATCGGCAGTTCTGGCAAAGGGAAAAAACCGCCTCAAGGAGTGATGAACGATATTGCTGTCATGACCACCGCACCGGTTGCGGCGAAAGACGTTTCATGCTATAGCCCGTCGGGCTGGCCCGCTATGCGTAAATGCGGGCGTTATGACGAGGTGGCATTAAAGTACGAGGGCAAAAAAAAGGGTTTGCAACCATGACGATTGCAAACCCTTTCACATTTGTGGGTGGTGCCGAAGAGAAGACTCGAACTTCCACGAGGGAACCCTCACCAGACCCTGAACCTGGCGCGTCTACCAATTCCGCCACTTCGGCAACGGCGCGGAATATGCGGTATCGCGGTCTCTTTGTCAAATATTTTCTTTCTAACCACCTAAAAAAAGCACGCGGCATGGAAATCTATACCTCTCTGACGGAAATTACACGGCCCTTTGACGGCGCCTGTGTCACCATCGGCAATTTCGATGGCGTCCATCTTGGCCATCAGTGGCTGTTCGCCGAAGTCGCCTCGCGCGCCTACCGCCTGGGCGGCAAGAGCGTCGCCATCACCTTCGATCCCCATCCTTTGCAGGTGCTGCGGCCCGGCGGCATCCGCCTGATCTCTTCTCTCGACCAGAAAAAAGAGCTGATCGCCTTGGCCGGTATTGACGTTCTTGTCATTATCCCGTTTACACCCACTTTCGCGGCAACTCCCGCCGAGATCTTCGTCGATGACATCCTCCTGAAGATCATAGGGATGCGCGACCTGGTAATCGGCTACGATTACGCCTTCGGCAAGGGGCGCTCCGGCGACAGCAATTTTCTCAAGCGGCAGGGAGCGGCCAAAGGCTTTCCCGTCACCGTCATTGAGGCCCGCTACGCAGGTGGGATGCTGGTCAGCTCAACGAAAATCCGCGAACTGATCGCCCTGGGCAACGTCCGCGCCGCCCGCGCCCTGTTGGGACGCAGCTATCAGATACGTGGCCGCGTGCAAATCGGTAAACAGCGCGGCGGCAAAGAAGTTGGCTTCCCAACCGCCAATCTGGCCCTGTCGGCGGAAGACCTGGTGCCGCGCCATGGAGTTTATGTATGCCAGGTCATTTGTGACGGCCAGTGCCACGGCGGCGTCATGAACGTCGGCAGCAATCCAACATTCGGCGAGGACGTGCTGGTGGCCGAAACCCATATCTTCGATTTCAACCGCGATATCTACGACAAGCCGATCAAAATAAATATGCTTGATTTTCTGCGCGACGAGCGAAAATTCGCCAGTATCGGCGAGCTGTCGGTGCAGATCGGAAAAGATGTGGCGCGGGCCAAAGCCATTCTCGCCGAGGAGGAACGCGAGCTGACCGTGTCCTGCGAGGATGATTTCAATCGCTGAATTCGCCGCCGACCACCACGCGGTTGCGGCCAGCTTCTTTGGCGGCGTATTTACTTACCAAGGAATGAAGCGGTACAGTTTGGCGAACATCTCATAGACCTCAATCCAGTTTTGCAGGTCTTTTGTACTGTTCATGTGCGCCCGTTTGTTGACCATGACCCAACTCATATGGGCGGCGCCATCTTTGCAGGTGCGGCAGTCGCGGGTTTCCGAGGTGCAGCAGCGGTGCGTGGTACGTAAATCCGAGGCCCAGCGGATAAAACCTATCAACCGTTTTGGCTGCGGCTGGCGCTTGTCAAGCGGTTCGGTGACCGATGGGCATTCGAGCCAGCCAAAGGGCCGGCCACACATGCGCCCGGTGGTGATGATCTGATGATAGTATTTCGATGAAATCACCGTTTCCGGGTAGCGGTCAAGCATGGCGTCCATCTCGGCGCGGATGGCTGTTAATTCTTCGGCCTGCCAGGAAAAGCCATCGACGCCTTCGTCGTTCGATAGCAACTGCATATGTACCTTCAGGCCGGCGTCTTTGATTTTACGAATGATTTTTTCGGTCTTGCCCAACTGTTTCGGCGTAATGGTATAGAGATAGTAGGCGTTGGCATCACCGGCATAATGAGCGCTCGATACCGCAAACGTGTCTTTGCCACGCAGGATTTTTTCGTCCTCCTCATCGCCCCACAGCGAGATGCCGACCATCAGGTCGGGGAAGCGCTTCCTATCGACTTTAATCTGGCCGTTGGTAGCGCAGAAACTGGGCAGACGCTGGTAAAAGGCCTCAATGCGATCCGGGCACAGCGTCGGTTCCCCGCCAATGAGGATGGCCAGGTTGACGCCTCGCGCCATCTCGTTTTCGATGAACGTTTCCCACTTGCCAATATCTTTTTCTTCCCGCGCCACCTCGTGTTCACCGGACGAGAAAAAAAAGCAGCCCTTACAGCGCAGGTTGCAGCGATCGGTAACATCATAGATCGAACTGCGGATGTTCAGTTTCGAGATTTGTCTGTAGCGTTCGTACCAGTGGGCGTCGAGCAAGGAACTGACTGTTTTCATGTTTTTTCTGAGTTGAAATGAGCCTTGATAATTGACGGGCCGCACACCCCGCGCCCGCCGCCACTTTCCCGAGACGAGCGCTAAAATAATGGTAAATTCTTGTCGGGCAAAGAAAACTTTCGTATGGTAGCCACAGTTGGTGGCATTATCCAGAAAAAATTCCCATGGAGTGGTTCAGACTCGTTCTGAATTACTACATCCCATGATCGTGAAAACTCTTATACTCTCCTTGTCCTTCCTTGCGCTGTCCACAGCGCTTACATCCTGCGACAGTGCCCCGCCCCAGCCTTCCCGCAAAACCTGCCAAGCCTGCCACGCCGTCACACCCGACACAAACCACGCCCTCACCTGCGAATCCTGCCATGACAGTGTCAGTCCGGCGGCGGATGAAAAAGCGGCGCACCAGGGTTTAATCGCCAAACCCGCCGCGCCCGCCGACTCTGCTGAAAGTTGCGGCGGCTGTCATGAAAGAAAAGTGCGATCAGTCAGGCAAAGCGCCCATTTCATTCTGCCCAGCTATCAGCGTTTACGCGCCGGTTACGGCGGCAAAGCTGTTTCAGGCATTGAAAATATCCCGATTTACGCGCAGCCACAAACATCCACCGAACTGGCCGACGATTTGCTGCGCCGCCGCTGCCTGCGCTGCCACCTCTTTTATCCTGGCGAGGATTATGCCGCCACACGGCACGGTCTNNCTGCCATATGCGCTGGCGGGACGGCAAAATGACCGCGCACCAGTTTGTCGCCCCTCCCGGCGATGAACAATGTCTTGCCTGCCACTACGGCAACCGCGTCGGCGCCGACTACCACGGCCTTTTTGCACACGACCTGCCTCTCGATTACCGCACGCCTTTTTTACCCGCTTCGGCGCCGCCATTTGGTATCGAATCGCACCGGCTGATTCCGGACATTCATCAGAGACGCGGCTTAATCTGCGTTGATTGCCATCGTGGTGACGTACTGATGGCCACCGGTGACGGTAAAGCGTCCTGCGCCGCCTGCCATGACCGAAAACTCTTAGCGGCCCACTTACCCGCCGGCGTCGGCAAAAAAGATGACGGCTTCATCTTCACGGCCAGAAACGGCGCCATCCATCCGCTGCCAACACTGCGTCACGAAGCGCATAAACACTATGAAAAAACTGTTTCCTGCCAGGTCTGCCACGCTCAGTGGGCCTTTGGCGATGAAGGTACGCACCTGATCCGCATCGACGGCGATGATCTGGACGAGTGGTGGCCTTTACAGTATCAGGGCGTAGCCGAGCTTGACCGCCTGATGGCGGATATCTTGTCAGAGAAAGACCCAGGCCCGCCGATGATGACCGACCCCTTGACCGGTGAAAAACGGCCCGGCGTCTGGTTGCTTGCCTACGGGCAAAGACGCTGGGAAAGGATCCGCATTGGCCGCGTCAGTGGCAAGCTGGAGGTGCTCCGTCCGCTTGGCGATATGTCGCTGTCCTGGACCGATGCCGAAGGGAACGTCCGGTTTGACAATTTCTCACTGGCCGGAGATGATAAGGGCCCGCGCCCCTACACGCCGCATACCACCGGCGCTGCGGGTATCTTCTGGCCAGGCCGCCTGCGCGGCTTTCAGCTCCAGGGGAAAGATAAGCGATGAATGCCACGGCGAAAAACATTTCATTCATTTTTGTTCTGCTCATGCTGGCACCGCTTCTCAGCCACTGCGGCAGGAGCCACCCCGACAACGGCGCTCCACCGCGCGGACAGTGGTCTTCTTCAGCGGAATCGCCGGCAAAAAAGCTCCCGGCCACCCAGCGGCCCTACGCCATCGACGGCATTACCTACTATCCGATTCCTTCCGCCAAAGGCTTTGCCGAACAGGGCATCGCCTCATGGTACGGGCCGGGTTTCCATGGCCGCAAGACCTCGAACGGCGAAACCTACGACATGCGCGAGATGACCGCCGCCCACAAGACCCTGCCAATGGATACCCGTCTGCTCGTGAAAAACCTCGAAAATGGGGCGCAGACCGTGGTACGGGTCAATGACCGTGGCCCGTTTATCGACGGGCGCATCATCGACCTCAGCCACCGCGCGGCCCGCAATCTGGGTATTGTTGAACGTGGCACGGCCCGTGTCAGGATTATCGCCCTTGATGAACGAAACCTTTCCCTGGCCCAGGAAAGACCGGCCATTCCGGCATCGGCATCGGCATCGGTGGCGATGCGAAGCAAAAACGGGGAAATGAAAGCACGAACGGTGTGGCAGGATTATTTCATCCAGATCGATTCTTTCGAACGGCAGCAGGAAGCCCGCCATCTGCAGCGGCGTTTCGCCGGCTACGGCCATGCCGTCAATCTCTACCGCGACCACGACGGCACCATCAACGTTGTGCTCTTTGTCGGCAACGATGCCGACAAGGCGCGGCACGAGCGGTCAAAACTGGTACGCCTGGGTTATACCAAAGCGAAGGTGATCAGCATGGCCAATTAAAGCGTAAACCCGGCTTATCACAATTGCTTCAGCTCAAAGCTCGTGCGCAGCGGAATTTCGACATTCCTGATAATATCTCGAAGCTCCACTTCAATCACCCAAGTCCCCGGCGGGTCAGTGGAATCTCCGGAGAAGGAAAGCACGGGCGCCGCTAAGCGCAGAGCGTATGGGTTTCCCGGAAGCGTGCCCGCAAAGCAATTTTCATCCTTTTGCTCAAGGGCAATTTCGCCGGTGGGTTTCAGCAGCTTGAGGTCACAGCGAACATTGGCTTTACCCTGCTGGTCCAGCTTCGGGTTGACAAAAAATATAAGGATATGGACATCCTTTCCGTAGGGGACAATGCCCGCTTTGTGAAAACTCGGCTTGGTTTCGGGCGGGGTATTCCATTTTTCCTGCCAATCCTCATCTGTGGTGGCCAGCAGGCTGCCGCCAAAACCATCTTTGGATTGCAACGATTCGTCCTTTTCAACCGGTTTCCCATCGCTGCCCTCACGCCAGCCAGCTTTGGCTTCGGCAGTTGGTTTGCTTTTGAAAATTATTTTCCCGTCCTTTGGAGGAGGAATTTCATACTTCTCCGGCATTGCCTTCGCGAGAACAAACAATAGCCATAATTTTTCTGACTGCTCCAGTTTGTCTGAAAAAAAGATTTGTTCAAGAATTTCACCAACACGGCGATGCTGCTTCGCATTCGATCCCAGCGACCATGTAGCCGTTTTGAACACCGCTTCGAGAAGGGCATCATTGCGATCTTTTTCAGTTTTTTTGGATTTCGCGTACCGTTCAATTGCCCCGGAATACTTGTCATAATTCAGGGCCATGACAATCCGCCTGATCGGTGCCGCCTCACCGGTCGCGAAAAAGTCGGCCCAAAGCATATCTAAAATTTGGGGATGGTTCGGTTCGACGGTTCTGATGTCGATCGTTTTGTTTCGATATCTTTCAGCATTCGGTTGCCGGTCAAGATAGGTTCGCGCTTCTTTTGTATTCGATAACTGGGCAGCGAATAGAATGGTCTGGCGGTCGTTTCCCTTCAAATTGCCGAGTTGACTCAACCACCCATCGATTTGTGCCGGATGAGCCGCCATAATCCTGCTTAAAAATACCGCGATCATCATCGATTTGTTTGGGTCCGACAGTGTTCCCGCTTCGCTCAGCTTTTGTACCTCCGCGACAAAACGTTCCGGTGTCGGATGTTCGTAATAATGGCTTACCCAATCTGCGGCTGATACGGTTTGCGCCACCGCGAAAAGGATGAACATCAACAGAAAAAGNNCGGTACCTAATGATTCCGCTTTGCGAATCCTTGAGCTTTTCCATTCCAGCCTCTCCAAACAATAAGGGACGGCCCCAAAGCCGTCCCGGGAAAATTCAGCAATCCCTCATCACAGCTTCTCACCAAAGGCCTTGCCATAATCCTGGCAGGCTTTCGTGCCTTCCGGCGTTTCCACCATGGCTTCGGTCAGACGCAGCGGGCCGAGGTCGGTCATCTTCATCTTGCAGACGTACTGCATCGTCTCATAGATGATGACCGGGCTTTCGCCACTGTGGGTGTGCGAGCCGAAAGCGCCGCCCCATTTGCCGTCGAGGGCGGCCAGTTTGGCCTTGAAGAGGAACTTTTTCATCCCTTCGGTGATGTCCTTATGATAGGTCGGGCAGCCGAACAGATAACCATCGTAACCGGCCAGTTGTTCAGCCTTGTCGATATCGGCGATTTTCTTCACATCCACCTGGCAACCGGCCATCCGCAGGCCCTCGGCCAGATAGTCGGCCATGGCTTTGGTCTTGCCGGTGCGGCTGGCATAGACAATCAGCGCTTTTTTCATCGTTCATCCTCCTGTTTTCAGATTAACTGACATGGAGCGCCACTCGTCCACGGCGGGCGGCTGGCGCGTTCTTACAATAGAGGCTTGACCGATGACGGTCAAGGGGGATACGTCATGGCCCCGCCGCCTCGTCTTGCGCTGTCGTTGATGATCCCACCGGTGCTCCCGGTGGCAACGGGCTGAAAAAGAGACCGTCGGCGCCGATTACATTTAAGAAAAAGTCGCTGGCCTTGATGGTGGAAACCGGCGGTTCCGCA
>DOMU01000180.1:0-2514 GCA_003509305.1 Desulfobulbaceae bacterium
GGGCAGTTGCACCGCGTGGGTAGCGTCGAAGATGACCGGGCAGCCGAGCGAACGCATGATTGGCAGGGCGCGCATATCGACAACCAGGTTGTTATAACCGAAGGAGGCGCCGCGCTCGGTGAGGAAAATATTTTTACCGCCGGCGCCGCGCAGCTTTTCGACGACGTTTTTCATATCCCAGGGGGAGACGAACTGCCCCTTCTTGACGCTGACCGCTTTGCCCGTTTTGGCCGCCGCCACCAGCAGGTCGGTCTGGCGGCAGAGGAAAGCCGGGATCTGCAAAATGTCGAGTACCGCCGCCGCCTTGTCGGCCTGAGATGGCTCGTGAATATCGGAGATCACCGGCACGGCCAGGTCGCGGCGGATTTCCGCGAGTATCGCCAAGCCGCGTTCCAGGCCCGGCCCGCGATAGGAAGCGAGCGAAGTGCGGTTGGCCTTGTCAAACGACGCCTTGAAAATATAGGAAAAGCCGAAAGTGGCGCAAAGCGCTTTCATCCGGGTGGCGACGGTGAGAGCGATCTCCGGCGATTCGAGGGCGCAGGGGCCGCCGATAAAGAGCAGCGGCTGGCCGTCGCCAACGGTAAGCGGCGCGCCGCCGGGGCTGGTTATTTCAGCGCGGATGGGGGTGGTTTCAGCCATTTTTCTTCTCCAGCGCCGCCTTGATGAAGGCGGTAAAAAGCGGATGCGGGCGCATCGGCTTCGATTTGAATTCGGGATGGAACTGGCAGCCCAAGAACCACGGATGATCGGCCAGTTCGACAATCTCGACCAGGTTGTTATCCGGTGAAACGCCGGCGATGACCAGTCCGGCCTCGGTTAAGGGCTTGCGGTAGTCGTTATTGAATTCGTAACGATGGCGGTGCCGCTCGGAGATTTCGCCGGCGCCGTAGGCCGCTCTCGAGAACGTTTCCGCCTGCAAAACGCAGGGGTAGGCGCCAAGACGCATAGTGCCGCCGAGATCAGAGCTTTCATCACGGATTTGCATCTTCCCCTGACGGTAATCGTACCATTCTTTAATCAGATAAATGACTGGATCGGGCGTAAAATCGACCAGTTCCGTCGAATTAGCCTGCGGGAGGCCAGCGACGTTTCTCGCGAATTCGACCACCGCTAACTGCATTCCCAGGCAGATGCCGAAAAACGGAATCTTATTTTTACGGGCATAGGTGATGGCGGCGATTTTGCCCTCGATGCCGCGCCGTCCAAAGCCGCCCGGCACCAGGATGCCATCGCAACCGGCCAAAACCGTCTCCGAGTCGCCCGATTCCAGTTCCCCGGCGCTGATATAACGCAGGTTGACTTTGACCCGGTTGGCCAGACCGCCGTGTATCAGGGCTTCGTGTAAGCTTTTGTAGGATTCGGTCAAATCGACATACTTGCCGGTGATGGCAATCGTCACTTGATCAATCGGGTTTTTGATGCGTTCGACAAGATCCTGCCACGGTTTGATGTCCGGCTGTTTGGTCCACATCTGAAAGAGGCTTTCGATCTTGGCGTCGAGGCCTTCGCGATGCAGATGCAGCGGCAAATCGTAGATGGTATCGACATCTATGGCCGTGATGACGGCGTTTTGCTCGACATTGCAGAAGAGGGCGATTTTCTTCTTCACATTGTCGTCGAGGGCCACTTCGCTGCGGCAGATGAGAATATCCGGCTGGATACCGTTCGCCAGAAGTTCCCGCACTGAATGCTGGGTTGGCTTGGTTTTCACCTCGCCCGCCGTCTTGATATAGGGCACGAGCGTCAGATGGATAAAAAGCGTCGAAGACCGGCCCAGGTCGCCGCGCAACTGGCGGATCGCCTCAATGAAAGGCAGGCCTTCGATATCGCCGACGGTGCCGCCGATTTCGATGATGGCCACGTCGGCCGAGCCATCCAGTTGCAGCACCGCCGCCTTGATCTCGTCGGTGATGTGCGGGATCACCTGCACGGTGCCTCCGAGATACTCGCCGCGCCGCTCCTTCATGATCACGGAAAAGTAGATGCGCCCGGAGGTGTAGTTGTTGTTCTTGCCCATCACCGCCTGGGTGAAGCGCTCGTAATGCCCCATGTCGAGATCGGTTTCGGCGCCGTCGTCGGTGACAAAAACCTCACCGTGCTGAAACGGATTCATCGTGCCGGGATCGACATTGATATAGGGGTCGAGCTTCTGGAAGGTAACCGTCAGGCCACGGCTTTCAAGCAGGGCGCCGATGGAGGCCGCCGCCAAGCCTTTTCCGAGTGAGGAAAGGACGCCGCCGGTGACGAAAATGAACTTGGTGTGTTTCTGCTGTGCTGGTGTTTTCATGGGTGGCAAATATAGCGATCCGTGCTGTTTTAGAGAATAAAAATGGGGGAAGGCAGCGTCCATCCCACGAAAGCCGCCAAGCGCCTCATTCCATTTCTATTTTTCCTCCTGGCTCCCTCTTGGCGCTACGCGCCTTCCCCCCTCAAAAAGAGGGGCGGAACCTTAAGTGTATCTCCCGTCATGTCCCCCTCGCTGAGGGGGATGCCGGCGTAGCCGACAGGGGGAGT
>DOMU01000180.1:2561-7260 GCA_003509305.1 Desulfobulbaceae bacterium
GTTTGATTTTAATACTTCTTCAACTTGGCGTGCAAGGTTTTACGGGTAATGCCCAGAACTTTTGCCGTCTCGGTCTTGTTGCCGCCCAAGCGCTTCAGGGTTTCCTGGATCACCACCCGCTCGACATCTTCCAGAGTCAGGTTGGTCATGGCAAGCGCATCGGCGACGCTTTTGGCCTGCGGCGTGGCCAAAAGGCGCTCCGGCAGTTCCCGCTCGCCGATATGCTCGCCCAAGAGCAAAATCGTGGCCCGCTCAATGACGTTTTCCAGCTCGCGCACATTGCCCGGCCAGCTATAGCGCACCAGCCTGTCCATAGCACCTGGCGTAAAGCCTTTAATGCTCTTGTTGCTTTTTTCAGCAAAGCGGCTCATGAAGTGCTGGGCGAGCAGCGGAATATCGTCGGTGCGTTCACGCAGGGGCGGCAGCTTCAGGTTGACCACATTCAGCCGGTAATACAGATCTTCCCTGAAGGTTCCAGCGGCCACCTCTTGCAGCAAGTCGCGGTGGGTGGCCGCAATGATGCGCACATTTACCGGCGCAGCCTTATTGCCGCCCACGCGCAGCACTTCGCGCTCCTGAATCACCCGCAGCAGCTTGACCTGCATCGGCAGTGGCATTTCGCCAACTTCATCAAGAAAAATGGTACCGCCATCCGCTTGGCTGAAATAGCCTTCGTGCCTTTTGTCGGCGCCGGTGAAGGCGCCTTTTTCGTGACCGAACAGCTCCGATTCCAGTAGCGATTCGGTAATCGCCGCGCAGTTCACCGCCATGTAGGGTCCCTGCGCCCGCTGGCTGGCGGTATGGATGGCTTTGGCCACCAGCTCTTTGCCGGTGCCGGATTCGCCGGTGATGAGCACGGTGGCCTCGGAAGTGGCAATGATGCGCGCCATCTCCAGCAGATCGCGCATGGGTTGGCTGCGGCCGATGATGTTGGTTTGCATTTCGCTGGCGGCCACGGTTTGGGCAAGGGATATGTTTTCCGCCAGCAGGCCGACATGGGCAAAGACATTGCGTAGCACGACCTTGAGCTTTTCAAAATCCAGCGGTTTGGTCAGATAATCGTAGGCGCCGGATTTGATGGCCTCAACGGCGGCTTCAATATCCGAAAAAGCCGTCATGATGAGCACGGGCAAAGCCGGATTGTGGATTTTGATTTCCTTCAGCGCCTCCAGCCCGGTCTTTTTCGGCATGCGTACATCCATGAGCACCAGATCAAAGGGCCGCTCTTTGCATAGGGCCACCGCCATTTCCCCATCCACTGCCTCTTTGGTGGCATAACCCCATTCCTGCAGCAGGACCCGCAGTATGTTCCGGTGCGCCGTATCGTCATCAACAACCAGAATATTCAATGGCTCTTTCATGTGCCGCTCCCTTCGATATGCGCCCAGGGCAACAGGATGGTAAAAGTGGTGCCCTTGCCGGCCCGGCTGGATACTTCAATTTCCCCGCCGTGCTGTTTGACAATCTGTTGCGCGGCAATAAGCCCAAGGCCTGTGCCCGATGCTTTGGTAGTGAAGTAGGGCGTGAAAAGATTGGCCATGGTCTCCAGCGACATGCCGCAGCCGGTATCGGTGACGCTGATGGCCAGAAAGCTGCTTTCGGCGCCCGGCTCGCTGTTTTCCAGCGATATCTGGATGCTGCCACCGGCTTCCGTCGCCTGCACGGCGTTTACCAAGAGGTTGAGCAGCGCCTGCATGAAACGGTCGGCATCAAGCATGATCTGCCGCCTGGCAAGTTTTTTAGTCTGGAGTAGCCGGAGCTGCACCTTAATCCCTTTTGCTTCCGCATCCGGGGCAATAAGACGGACCGCCCGTTCCAGAACCGTGTCCATCCGTGCCGGCTGCAAGCGCAGCTCAAGCGGCCTGGCCACACTGAGCAGGTCGGACACCACGCGGTTCAGCCGTTCTGTTTCCTGAATCAGCATATTGCCGGTGGTAAAGGCCATTTTATCGTCTTTCACCTTCTCGGTCAGATAGGTGGCATATCCCCTGATTGAACTGAGCGGATTGCGGATTTCATGGGCTACCCCCGCCGCCAGATTGCCAAGGGCGGAAAGGCGCTCATTCTGTTTTGCCTGCTTCTCCAGTTTGCGGATTTCGGTGAGGTCGCGCAGGATGAACAGATAGCCGGTAAAGCCGTCACCACCGCCGATAATTTTCGCGGCGCTGATACTGACGGGGAGGATATGGCTGTTCGCTAGCGTCAGTTCGGTGTTCCGTTCGAGAATAACTGCTCCGGCATCAAGTTCATCCATCAGCGGCTGCCAGTTCAGAAAAGGCAGGTCATGCACCGAACGCGGCGCCGCCTTGCCATCGGCAAGCTTCAGGATCGCTTGCCCATGCCGGTTGGTCAAAGAGATAAGCCCTTGCTCATCGGTGACGACAAGTGCTGCCGGATGGCTGTTGATGACCTGCATGGCAAGCGCCTGTGTATCCTTCAGCATTCTCCGGGAGAGTTTGTAATTCTGTATATAAAACAGCAGGGCGATGCCGATGAAACACGACAGGCCGACCAGGGCGCTGATCACACCATGGTGGGCGACATCATCCCACAGCTCCTCATCGAAACGCAAGGTCTCTATGCCGACAAAAACAAGCTCGTTGGACAGAGCCTTTTCAGGTCTTTGAGGGTGACCATCCGGCGAAGGTTCCATCCTTTCTTGCTGGTTGCATAAGGATGAATCCGGCTCATCCAGGCAAGGCTGTGAGGGAGTGAACACTTTGTATACCTCAAGCATCTTCTTCCCCCCAAGCGAAATGACGCGCGATTTGGATGCGTCATCCACCGCCAGGTTTTTCAGGGCTTTGGAGGGGTACAGTATGGTTCCCACCCGGGAAGGGTCGCTGTGAACAGAAATCCGCCCGTCTGTGGCGACCATGGCGATATAAGCAACCTGCGGCTGTTGTGCCACCTCAGCAATCAGCCGCCGCATGTGGTTCCGCCGCATCGGCTCCTTTGAGCGGGCGCTTCTTTCCAGTGCCCAGATAAAGACATTCGCCCGTTCTCGCATATTGGCCAGCATCTGTTTTTTTTCCCGTTCCACCTCCACGACCACGGCGAAAACCGCTATGACCAGAATGGCGGTGGCAAGCGCTATCATCATCTTCAAAGGGAACCAGGCCCGCTGTTGGGGAAGGGGTCCCGGCAGCAGGGTGTGCTGTTTGCTCATATCATTTCCTTCGCGTAACGTTTTTACCCGTTAGCGGGTACAGCGGGTAAAAACGTTACTCCTCTTCCTGTGAATGGGCGAGTTCATATTTTAAGCTCGTTTAGCAAGAATTATTTGCTATTTCAATTGATTGCAAATCGTATGCATGTCTTGGCATGTGTTTTGCTTTTGTTGAGATAACCGGCTGAGATGTTGATCAACACAGTAGAAGTATAAATGCAAAT
The DNA here is from genome assembly GCA_003509305.1 of Desulfobulbaceae bacterium. GTDB lineage: Bacteria > Desulfobacterota > Desulfobulbia > Desulfobulbales > Desulfocapsaceae > UBA8130. The sequence goes on from DOMU01000180.1 coordinate 5,955, forward strand.
TTCATGCGCATATTCTGGGCGCCTGGGCCTCCTGGCGGTAGCGGGCCTCGATGGTAAATATCAACCAGGAAGACTGAGCGGATTTTTTTAAGAAAAGTAAAGGCGAACAGGACATCTTCACCCTATTTATCAGGAGCTTCATATGCCACAGCAATCGAGTCACGATCCCGGAAACAATAGCAATAGAGGACTGCCAGACCCGTCATCTTTTCGAGGTGCCAGATCGCGAACAAAGCGACACGCTCTCCGCCGCGCCACCGTGGCTCTTGCTATTGGCCTTATACTGGCCTTGACTGGCTGCTCAAGTGGTGATGATGACGCCACAACACCAACAACCATTACTGGAGCCGGCGCCACCACGCCAACGACCGCGGCCAGCGTACCTTGCCCGCAAATCTGCCCGATCTGCGGCGCGGCTTGCGTGCTTGATGCGGCGGTGTCGCCGCATATGTGTCCAAACGGCCATATCTGGACACTCGGGCCTCCCTCTAGTCGTGGCGGACGGTAAGAAATGATAAGAAATACTGAGAATATCCCTATGTCCTCGTTACAGAGTCGTCAATTGTGGACTGCTTTGCTGGTCTGGTCAGGTAGTTTGATGTTGCTTTCTGGCCTTTTTCTACTTTTTCACCTCAGATCGCATATGGTTGAGAATATTCACTGGGTGGCCAGCATCGTTTTTATTACGGCCTGTGCCCCCCATATCGCTCTAAACCGCAGGTCACTGCTTAAGGTTTTTGCTGGCCCTCTCACAGTCTGGCCACTGCTTGCTGTGATCTTGCTTGCCTTTTTGATCATGGTTTTTTCCGATATTGGAAGCGGCCACAAGCGCCACGATGGCCAGCGGCACAGAATTTCGCGCTCGTTTTAGGGCGCAGTACTGTTTTACAAGCTGGGTTTCGCTTTGCCGCGTCAGGTATTGATGGCGATAATCCCTGACTTATACCTGATATTCTTACTTTTTCCGCTTTGTGTGGCGCCAGCCGTGCTTAAAATCACATATTTTTCTTCTCGAGGAAATCGAAGTATTCCCGGACCGTTGGCAGCTTGCCGAAAAGGGCGGCCAGCGCGGTCAGCTCCGAGGAGGCCAAATAGACGCGCGTACTATCGCCGAGCCGGTTGTCGAAGTTTCTCGTTGAGGTGGAAATAACTGTCGCCCTCGGCTTGACCCGCGCCTGATTGCCCATGCACAGGCTGCAACCGGGGATTTCGACGCGGCCACCGGCCTGGGCATAGACACTGAGGCAACCCTCCTTTTGCAGGATGTCGCGGTCGGTGCGCGTCGGCGGCGCCAGCCACAGGCGGC
>DOMU01000029.1:0-4591 GCA_003509305.1 Desulfobulbaceae bacterium
ATAACCGCTGTAGACCGGGGTTGCCGGCTGCGCCAGGGCCGTTCCATCGTCATAGTAGGGATAATAACAGCCGCCAAGCAACAGCGGCAGAGTGAGAACGAAGAACAAGCTCGCGGATTTTTTCATGGCGCGCGGTAATCAAGAGGGAGTGGGAAGATCATTTGCGCGGGTGGCCGGGATGCTGGCTCTAAAATTCTATCCGTGCCGTCGCGCCAAGAAAGATCGTGTCGGTGTCGATATCCTTTGCCGAATCGCTTAAATCAGCGCTGTCGTTGAAGCGGTAGTTGCCGGAAATATCGAGGTGCAGGCCGGGCAAAATTTCAAGGTCAAGTCCGGCGCGCAGGGCGAAAAATGGTTCATCGGCAAACGAACTGTCGCTGTAAACGATGCCGATGCCGGCCCCGGCGTAAATAGTGCCGCCAATCAGGAGATAGGCTTGCGGCGCCACCGCCGTTTCGCCGAAGCGGTCAGGCAGCAATTCACCATCGAGTTCGATGGTGAAAAGACCGGCATGGTGCTGGTAGCTGAGCAACCAGGAGAAGCCATTGTCATCGACATCGCTATCAATGTCGTCAAGCGCCACCCAATAGTTGGTGCCGAGACCCAGCCGGTTTTCTCCGGCTATGGCCGGGCCGGCCAGCGCCAGCGTCATGATCATCACTACCGCTATCCATGTCGTTCTCATTGTTTCCTCCCGTTCAGGATTTTTTCGGCAATTGATCGAGATACCATTTTACCGGTTCGAGCATTTCAAAGCCCTGTTCAATGAGCTTTTGTTTCACCCGCGCCACGTTGTTGGTCAAGAGATAGGGAAAGAACGCCTTCCGGCCATCACCGCCTTGTATTCCCCTGGCCACCAGGATGCTGCCGGTGGAAATCCCCTCGTCGCTGATGGTATCGATCAGCTTTTTCATTTCGCCCTGGCGGTCGGGGGCGAGAACGCACAATAACGTTCCCGGCTGGTGAATGCCCATCACTTCGATGAAAGCGCTCAGCATATCGCCGACCGCGACGATTCCCCGTAAAATACCATCTTCATCGACCACTGGCAAGGCGCCGACCCGATGCCGCTGCATCAGGAGCAGCACATCCTGCAAAGTGTCGAAGGGATAAACGCAAACCGGGTCTTTAGTCATCAGTGAGCCAATCGGCCTGCTCAGGATCATGACGGATTCTTCACGGCAGGACGAATCGGTATCCACCATATCCGAAGGCAGGGCGCTGCGGATGTCGCGGTCCGAGACAATGCCCACGAGTTTTCCCGCCGCGTCAGTGATCGGCAGATGACGGATATCCTTTTCCCGCATCAGGTCGCGGGCCTGACTGACCGTCATCGTCTCGTCGCCGTTGATCAGCGTTTTAGCCATATCTTTGAAAACGAACATAAATCCTCCTCCGTCAAAGAAATAAACAAGCGGTGATTATTTTAAGTCAGCCAGATATTTAATGTGATTACTAACTAAAATTGGGAGTGTGTCGAGATGGTAACCACCCTCCAGCACCGAAACCAGCCGCCCGCCGCAGAACCGCACCGCCAGGTCGACGAGCAGGCGGAAAATGAAATTGTAGCCTTCGGTGGAAAGGTTGGTGCCAGACATCAAATCGTCAACGTGGGCGTCGAAACCGCTGGAGAGCAGAAGAAACTGTGGCTGAAAGGCGCTCATCGCCGGCAGCAGATCATCGGTCAGGCGTTTGCGGTATTCCGTGTCGCCTCGTCCCGGCAGCACCGGCGAATTCTTCGTGAAACCCTCGCCGTCGCCCATCCCAATATCGAACTCACGGCCTGTGCCTGGATAGGAAAATGACGGGTGCTCGTGAATGGAATAATAAAAGACAGTATTATCTTTCTCAAAGATATGCTGCGTGCCGTTGCCGTGGTGGACATCGAAATCGACGATGCCAATCCGTTTGACGCCCCATTTTTCCTGAAGGTAACGGGCGGCGATGGCGACGTTGTTAAAATAGCAGAATCCCATGGCCCGGTCGAATTCAGCATGATGGCCGGGTGGGCGCACGGCGCAGAAGGCGTTGGCGGCTTCTCCCTCCATCACCGCGTCCACCGCCTTCAACACGCCGCCGACGGCCAGCATCGCTGTATCGTAACTGTCGTAGCAGATACGATTTTCGTCATGGTCGATGCTGGGCATCCCAAAGGCGCAGCTTTCTTCGAAACGCATTATATAACGGATATGATGCACCGTCTCGATCCAATGCTGTTTCGCCTTTTCAGCCTTGATTTGCATAAGTTGGCCCAGGAGACCTGATCGTTCCAGGTTTTCTACGATCAGGCGTAAGCGGTCCGGGCATTCTGGGTGGTCGTCACCCGTTACATGGAGGAGAAAACGTGGGTCGTACAGGAAACCGGTTCGCAGCATGACGCGACTCTCATAAAAGGGAGGTTAGAGGACTTGTCCCATAGGACCGCGCGGCGATACCTTCGGCATACCCGCCGCAGGTCTGCAAGTAGATTAGCATTGGTTGTCCATCAATGCTATTTATTATTTTATTATTATTTGACTTTGATCGCCTTCGGACTCACTGTGATGGCATCATTTCTGATAGGAGGCTACGATGGATGCAGCAAAACAAATACCGCTCGAAGAGGCGCCGGTCCAGCTCACCCGCTGTGTCAAGGGTGGTGGCTGAGCCGCCAAACTGGCGCCGGGGGACCTGGCGTGTGTACTGCAAGGGCTTGATTTTCCGACCAGTCCGAAGGTGCTGATTGCTTCGGACACGGTTGACGATGCTGGTGTCTATCAAATTTCACCTGACTTGGCGCTGGTTCAGACGGTCGATTTTTTCACGCCGGTGGTTGACGATCCCTACGATTTTGGCCGTATCGCCGCCGCCAACGCCCTTTCCGATGTCTACGCCATGGGCGGTGTGCCGAAAATGGCCATGNNGTAATGGCAAAACTCGGAGCCTTGGTTTTGCGGGCGGTCTTGGCTGGTGGCGCCGCCAAGCTGCGCGAAGCCGGGGTCGTGCTCTTGGGCGGCCACAGCGTCGAAGACGACGAGATAAAGTTCGGCATGGCCGTCACCGGTTTTGTCCATCCGGCACGAATCTGGGCCAACCAGGGGCTGAAGTCCGGCGACCGTTTGATCCTGACCAAACCTCTTGGTACCGGCATCATCAATACGGCGGTCAAAGCCGGGCTGGCGGCGCCGGAAACAATAAAAGCCGCGACCGAGCAAATGGCGGCGCTGAATAAAACGGCGGCGGAGGTTTTAGCCGGTTTCCCGATTTCGGCCTGCACTGATGTCACCGGTTTTGGCCTTTTGGGCCATCTCTGTGAGATGATTGCCGGCACCGGCAAACGAGTGGTCGTGGATAGCGGCGCCGTGCCGGTGATGACCGCGGCAAAAGAATTCGCCGCCATCGGCCTGGTACCAGTCGGCGCTCACAACAATCGGAAATTTCGAGAGAATATGATCAGATTCGCGACTGGTTTCGACCCGGTTGTCCGTGACATTCTTTTTGACCCGCAGACTTCCGGCGGTCTGTTGTTTGGCTGTGGCAGCGCTGTGGCCAATGAGGTATGCCGTCAGTTGGAAGATGCCGGGGTTTTGGCGGCGGATATTGCGATGGTTGCGGACGGTGAAGAAGGAGTTGACGTCCAATAATGAGAAATGACGGCGGCATTCTGCGGTAGAGAAAAAACTTTTTTTATTGCGCTCTCCCGATGTTTCTGATAGATGGACGCGGCCATGTCCCTAAAGATCGTCTTTAGCGGACAGGTATACTCTGTCAGCGGGAAGCCACCATGTTCTATTATGGCTTATTCCGGCTGGCGGCCAAGAGAACATGAGCGCCATTTCCCCTCCAGGTTGGAGGGTCTCTTGCCCGTCACCGAGCATTTTCGAGTTTGCGCCTCTCGAGCGTAGTCACGCTGGAGCAGGCCACGCCTGTGCCTATCTTTTTTATACCTTAGTTTCGGTCTCCTTTTCATTCATATGCAAAAGCGCCTTTCAGCCTTTTAGGCCGAAAGGCGCTTTTTTTTTATCCCGCTCCGGCTGGTGTTCTACATGCCCAAAGCGAGCCTGCCGGAGAATTTTATTCACCAGAAGGAGTTCTTAAATGCGAAGGAGAATGACATGCAAATGAAGTCAAACTGGTTCGCCGGAGGTACCGGCATCGCGGTAAGTGGGGCAATTATGGCCGCCATTGCCATTGGTTTGCAGTATCTCGGCAATCCGCCCAACATGGGCCTGTGCGTCGCCTGTTTCGAGCGGGATATCGCCGGTGCCCTGGGCTTGCACAGAGCGGAAATTGTGCAGTATCTGCGGCCGGAGATACCGGCTCTGCTGCTTGGTTCATTCCTTGCCGCTTTGTGTTTCGGTGAATTCAAACCCCGAGCTGGTTCCGCGCCTTTGGTGCGTTTTATCCTCGGCATCTGCGCCATGACCGGAGCTCTGGTCTTTCTCGGCTGTCCATGGCGCGCGCTTCTGCGCCTTGCCGGTGGAGACCTTAATGCCGTTACCGGCCTGGTGGGGCTGGTCATCGGTGTGGGCATAGGAACTCTTTTCTTTCGGCGCGGCTATTCTCTGGGAAGAAACACTCCCCAGCGTACCGGAACCGGACTTATCATGCC
>DOMU01000029.1:4627-4749 GCA_003509305.1 Desulfobulbaceae bacterium
GCTATTCGGCCAAGGGTCCCGGTTCGATGCACGCGCCGTTTATCTACTCTCTCGGCGGAGCGCTGGTTGTCGGCTTTCTTGCCCAGCGCAGCCGCTTCTGCACCATGGGCGCGTTTCGCGAT
>DOMU01000105.1 GCA_003509305.1 Desulfobulbaceae bacterium
CCGGTCACGGCTCTGGCGGCGCAAGCCGAAGCGGTGGCCAACGAGATCGCGAGCGAACCCAAAGCGAAAACCATCGCCGAACTGGCCGCCCGCTACGATTCCAGCTCGTGCATGGAATGCCATGAGGAGATCCATGCCGAATGGGAAAAATCTTTGCACGCCCGCTCGATTTTCGGTCATGAGGATGTTGCCCGCACGGCGGCCACCATCAAGACCAGTATTGAAAATGGTCTGGAAGAGTGGCCGCATTCCGGCGTCAAAAAACCGGAAGATGTCCAGGTGAAGCATCTGATGATGTGCGCCAAATGCCATCTGCCGCAGTTAGCGGAGGCGGAAGACAGTGTGGCCAAAGAGATTGTCAAAAATATTTACGCCTACACCGAAAATCCAGACAATGAAGAGGCGAAAGCGGCCCTGGAATCGCTGAATATCGGCTGCATGGTCTGCCATAACCGCAACGCTATCACCCACAAGTGGACCGATGGCTATCCGGAAAAAGGCACGGTCTATGGCACAACGGATGGCGAGCACGAAGATCCAGACCATCCGCGGATGAAAGCAAGCAAGATCATGAAGGAGTCGATCGCCTGCGGACAATGCCATGGTCTGGGGCCGAATTTCGAGCTGGATAATCCAAGCCAGTGCGCCACCCTCTATGCCTCGCACCTGTTTGCCTACATTCCGGAAGGTGGCCAGGGAACCTGCCAGGAATGCCACATGGAGAAGAGCAAACTCGGCCATAACATCCAATCCTATCGTGAGCCAGTCATGGCCAAGATGGCGGTCGATGTCGAGGTCGAGGCCAAAGCTTATCAGTGGCGTGATGGCTCAACCATGACTCCAGTCGCCCAGATCGCGGTTTTGCTGACCAATAAGGCCGGGCACGCCATACCCGACGGCTGACCGACTCCAAACCGGCTGGCACTGTATGTGACCGCGAAAACGAAAGATGGCAAGGAATTCTATTCCGAAGAAAAAATCTTCATGCCGATCCCGCAGCAGATGGGACGGGGCGACAAAATGGGCCGTGGACCCTATGAAAAGAGCGGCCTGCTGGCTGATAGCAGCCTGCCGCCAATGAAAACCACCAAACGGGAATTCATGATTCCTGTCTATAAAGAGACGAAGAAGGGCGGCAAGATCGAGCGCACGCTCATTGCCAACGACTTCACCGTCGATGTCGAGCTGTGGTATTTGCCTTACGGCAAAAAAGATGATCCAGGGAACTCGCAGCAATGGTTCTCGGTCACCAAAGAGATGACGCTCGCCAAGGGTGGGAAGTAATTCCCGTTTCATGGCGGGGCATCGCATGTTTTAACCATTTTTTCTAACAGGGGCGGCTTAAAACCCGTCCCTGTTTTTCAGGTGAACGCCATGAAACAATTACGAAAAATTATCGAGATCAACGAAGAACTCTGTGACGGCTGTGGCCAATGCCTGCCCAATTGCGCCGAAGGCTCGCTGGCGATTGTCGATGGCAAGGCGAAACTCGTCGCGGAAAATCTCTGCGACGGTCTGGGCGCCTGCCTCGGCGTCTGCCCGCAGGGCGCGCTGAAAATCATCGAGCGTGAAGCCGACGAATTCGATGAAGAGGCGGTGGAAGCCTATCTGAAACAAAGTCAGGCACAGCCATCTGTTTCCTGCCAGTCGATGAATGCGCCGCAGACACTCGCTTGCGGTTGCGCCGGCGATTTGACGCGCGGCCCGATCGCTGGTTCCGCTGGCGCGACGAATTGGCCAGTGAAATTGCGGCTGATTCCACCCTCAGCGCCTTTTCTGCGGGACGCCAATCTGCTCATTACCGCCGACTGCTGTCCGATTGCCTGCCGGGATATTCACGAGAAATACTTCGACGGCCATGTTGTTTTGGCCGGCTGTCCAAAATTCGACGAAAAAGAGGGGCAGATACAGCGCCTGACGGAAATATTTCGCGAAGCCTCCCCCAAAAGCATCACCCTTCTGATTATGGAAGTGCCCTGCTGCTCGGCCTTTGTCGGCATTGTCCGCGAAGCGCTGAAAACCAGTGGCCGCGCTGTCCCCACCACAATCATCACCATTTCCCGCCAGGGCGGAGCTCTTGGCGAAGAGGTGATGGCGGCGTAATTCCATTGCCGGTTTTCCCTCTCCCACGTGTGAGATGCTTCGTCATGTTCACCATGTACGAGGTGCCCCGCAGGAGTGGAAGAGGATGTCCCCGCATATGCGGGCGATGATCGTTCCTCGCCCGCTGGCGTCGATTCTTCTTTTCTAATGCGCCCGCCATGGCTATACTCTGGCCCGCCCATCCGGAGGGACGAGGTATTTTCTCTGTTGTACCAGCCATTTCATTTTTAGAGGCAAAGCATTGGAAGGAAAGGTTCTCATCGCCAACCGTGGCGAGATCGCCATCAGGATTATGGATGCCTGCGCCGGTCTCGGCCTTGATTACGCGGTGGTTTACACCGAGGCCGACAAGGAATCGGAACACGTCCGGCGTAACATTACCCAGGGGCCGGGACAAAACGCCTGGCGTATTACCAGCTATACCGAACCCAACGACCTGTTCGCGGTGGCCGACCATGCCGGCTGTACCGCCATTCATCCCGGCTATGGCTTTTTTGCCGAGGATTACCGCTTCGCCCGCCGCGCCACCAAACGCGACCGTGCTTTGACCTTTATCGGCCCATCCTGGCAGGTGATCAAAGAGCTGGGCGACAAGATCAACACCAAGCGGCTGGCCAATAAGCTCGGCATCCCGACCATTCCCGGCACCGATACGCCGATTTATAACGAGATGGAGGCGGAAGAAATCGCCCTGGCGCTGTTATTGCAGCAGAAGGCTGACGGTGTCCACAACCCGTCGATTCTCGTCAAGGCGGCGGCGGGCGGCGGCGGCATGGGCATTGTCGAGGTGACGGAAATCGAACAGTTCCGCCGTATTTACCGCCAACTTCAGGTTTACGCCAAACGGCAGTTCGGCGACGGCGGCGTCCTTATCGAGCAGTGCCTGCGCGACTATAATCATCTTGAAGTGCAACTGCTCTGCTCGCGGCATGGCGAACGCATCCATTTCAGTTCCCGCAACTGCACCATCCAATCGACTGGACGGCAGAAGCGGGTTGAAGCGGCGCCGGGCTTTCACCGCTCCTGTTTTGACTATGATTTTGATGAAGAACAGGTGCTGCGCCAGATCGTCGATTATTCGCTGCGGCTGGCCGCCCATGTTGACTACGATTCGGTCGGCACCTGGGAGTGGATTGTCACGAGAAGCGGCCAGCCTTATTTGCTTGAAGTGAATACCCGTATCCAGGTGGAAAACGACATTTCAGCGCGTATCAGCTATCTGCGTGGCCAGCAGCCGAACCTGCTCCGCGAGCAGATCCGCCTGGCCCTGGGTGATAAAATGAGCTACCGGCAAGAAGATATCGAGTTTCGTGGCGCCGCCATCGAGCTGCGCATCGTCGCCGAGGATACGCGACGCGGCTTTGCCCCATGGATTGGTACGATCAACGAATTTTCCTTTCCCAGCCATCCCTGGTCGGTGGTCTACAGCCATGTGCCATCGGACCGCCCCTACACCATCCCCAGCGACTACGATCCGAATCTGGCCCTGGCCCTGGTCTGGGCCGATACGCCGGGTGAGGCGAAACAGCGGGCGGCGGATTTCCTGGCCGGCGCCGCCATCCATGGCCAGGATTCGTCCGGCAATCCCATCATCACCAATCTCGACTATCTGCGGCAAAGTCTTGACCGCCTGCTGGTGTTTTGACGACCAACCCTAATTCCATGAACGAATTCCTTCAGCAGCTTCATAAAATCGAAGAGCGCATCAGCTATCTTCTGCAAATAAAAGATTATTCCTCCTGGGGTAACCTTGATGGTTTCAAGGCGACCTGCGAACGCTTAAAGCAGACGATGTATGATTACAGCGCCGAAGAACTCCAGGCCGAGATCAGAAAACTTGGCGATTCCATCGGCTTTCTCGAAGAACGCGCCGAGGAGCATCTGACGCCGATGGAGCGGGTGCGCATCGTTCGCAGCGGCCAACGCTTTTCCTTAAAAGACATTCTTGAAAACGTCTACGAAGATTATACCGAGCTTGGCGGTGAGGACGACGCCAGTGTCGATCCGGCGATGATCTGCGCCAAGGCGACCATCGTCCGCCGCATCAAAAACAAGTCACGCACCGCCTCGGTCATGGTCATCGGTCAGGAAACCGGCCACGGCGAGGAGTACCGCAACGGCGGCTCCTGCCGCCCGGAGGGTAACGCCAAGGCCCGGCGCTATATGAAGGTTGCCGCCACCGAGGGAATTCCTATCCATTTCTATATCTTTACACCAGGATCCTATCCGGTCGAGGAATATCCCGGCGCCGCCCAGCAAATCGCCCGCAACATCTATACCATGACCAAACTGCCGGTGCCGATGGTGTCGCTGATTTCCGAAGGCGGTTCCGGCGGCGCCGAGGCCATAGGCCTTGCGGACAGGCGTCTCATGCTCTCGCACGGGTATTATTCCGTTATCTCTCCCGAGGGCGCGGCGGCCATTGAAGGGCGCCTGCGCGAAGGCGAGCGCGCGACCCCGGAACTCATCGAGCAATGCGCCAGCCAGATGAAAATCACGGCGGAAGACAACCTCCGCATGGGCTATGTGGATAACATCATCCAGGAACCGGAGCTTGGCGCGCGTCCGTATCATTACGACTTTTTCCGTTCCCTGCGCCAGGAAATATTGCGGGCCACGGACGAAGTCGTGCTC
>DOMU01000127.1 GCA_003509305.1 Desulfobulbaceae bacterium
GCCTCGACCGCCCGCACCACGGTTTCGAGCACTGCCGGGTGGGTGGTGATCGCCTCCTCCGGGTGAGCGGCGCGCAAGACGTTGGGTTTGATCACGACTTTACGTCCTTTGATCGCCACAGGAAAAAGCTCGAAGGCGCGGTCGATGGCAGCCTGGCAATTCTGATAACTGGCCGGATGAATCATGACTTTCCGCATAACAACCTCTCAGGTAAGATTTCTCGCACGCTCTCTGGCCACGGCCCGGTGAATCCGTTTCACGGCCTTGCATAGCATACTTTTTCTTGGCTTTCGCGGCAAACTTTCCCGGCATCCCTTTCCCTTATTTTAACTCATATTATGTGCCATAAAGAACCACGGAATCCACGCGCCGCCGCCATCCTGGCGCTGACGCGTTTTTGGCAAAAACCAGCACCGATCCGGGATTTCTCAGGTGACGCTCTTCCCGCCGCTGACCGTCGCCTGGCGATGAATATTGTCTATGGCGTTTTACGGCGGCGGCGGTATATCGAGTCCCTGATCAGCCGGTTATGCCGTCATCCTTCAGAAAAACTCGACGTGACGCTGCGCGAGGCCCTGGCCGTTGGTCTCTATCAGCTTGTCTTCCTCGAACGCATCCCAGAGGCGGCGGCGGTCAACGAAACCGTGGCGGCGGCGAAACAGCTTGGCTTGCCTCCGCATTTGACGGGTGTCCTGAATGGCAGCCTGCGTGGCGCCATCCGGCAAAGAGGTACATTGCCATCGCCGGATGGTTTCCTGAATTATCCCGTATGGTTGACTGAACGTTGGCGGATGCGCTTCGGCGAGGGGGAAATGCGCCGCATCTGCGCCGCCGGCAATATCCAGCCACCGCTTGCGCTGCGGGTCAATACCAGACGCTGTTCACCGGACAGACTGCACGTTCTGCTGCGCGAAGCCGGAATCGCGGCGCGGGCTGGGCGCTACGCCGCCAATGCCTTGCTCCTGCCCGATTATCAGGGCGCCATCACCAGCCTGCCGGACTTTGCCGAAGGTTTGTTTCATGTTCAGGACGAGGCGGCGCAACTGGCTTGCGCTTTGCTCGGCAAAAGTGACGAGAAGCTGGATATTCTCGATGCCTGCGCCGGGTTGGGCGGCAAAACCGCGACCATAGCCCAGCTTTTTCCTGGCGCTCTCATACAGGCCGTCGAGCCGGATACCCGACGCCGGGAACTGTTTGCCGCCAATAGGCGTCGCCTCGATTTTGCGGCGACGTTATTCGCGGGCACACTCGGCGACTATGCCCAGAACAATATAAGGCTTTTCGACCGCATCTTTCTCGATGCTCCCTGTTCCGGCACAGGCGTCTGCGCCCGGCATCCGGAGATTCGCTGGAGCCGCCGCGCCGAAGAACTGCCGCGCTACCAGATAGGACAACTAGCGTTACTGGCCCAAGCCCATGCCCTGCTTAAACCCGGTGGTCTTTTGGTTTATGCCACCTGTTCGCTGGAAGCCGAGGAAAATGCCGAGGTCATCAGCGAATTTCTCGGCCAACAGCCAGACATGATGCGCGAGGATTGCCGTCTTTTCCTGCCGGAAACGGCTGGCGGCCTGGTTAAGGACGGATTTTTCCAGCCCCGCCCATCACAACGGAGCGATGGCTTTTTCGCGGCGAGGCTGCGCCAGGAGACGGGGTCCATTCGATCCGCCGCCGTTTCTCGGAATAATGACCGGCTTTAAGATGTAGGGGCAGACCTCCGTGCCTGCCCAATTTGGGCAACCACAGGGTGGTGCTCCCGCATCTGAATGCTGTGGTATTGCGTTGAAAACGGAAGTATCCCATCTTTCCCGTTCAGGGCCAAAAGCGGAAAAAGTGCTGCACCGGCCCGTGTCCCTGGCCAAGCTGATAGGCGGCGCCAGCCGTCAGCGCCCCGTTGATATAGTCTTTGGCGGCGCGTGCCGCTGTCTCCATGTCTTCGCCCAAAGCCAAGCGGGCGGCGATGGCCGCGCTCAGGGTACAGCCGGTGCCGTGGTTGTTGGTGGTGGCGATGGCCGTGCCCGGCAAATTAACGATGCGGTTCTTTGCGGCCCAGAACAGCAGATCGTCGCGGCGGTCGCCGGTGAGATGCCCACCTTTGACCAACACGCCACGACAACCGAGCCGCGCCAGTTGGCGGGCGGTTTCGGCCATTTCCGCCGCCCCGATTTCACCACGTTCCAAGAGCGCCGCCGTCTCCGGCAGATTCGGCGTGATCAGTGTCGCCATCGGAATGAGTTTCTCTTTTAGCGCGGCCACGGCCTCGTCTCGCAAAAGCTTGTCGCCGCTTTGTGCCACCATCACTGGATCGAGGACGATATTTTTCACCGCGAAGCGTTTAAGTGTCGCCGCCACCGCCTCGACCAGTTCCGGTGAAAAGAGCATACCGATTTTGACCGCGTCGGCGCCGATATCGGCGAGGACAGCCTCGATCTGGGCGGTAACAATTTCCACCGGTACCGGATGGATGGCGGTAACGCCCAAGGTATTTTGGACGGTGATGGCGGTAATCGCCGTCGTGCCATAGCAGCCATGGGCGGCCACAGTCTTCAGGTCGGCCTGAATGCCGGCGCCACCGCCGCTGTCGGAACCGGCGACAGTCAGAACCGTGGTGTGGCGTTTTGGCATGTTCATAGTATGTTCAGGTGTCATAGCAGCCATGCCTGGCATGTATCGTTCTCTGTCGCCGTAGCCTTCAGATGCGTGATAACGCCGGCGAAGAGGCAGCGGATGCGCGCCTCTGGCCGTGCCGGGTCTTTCTTGGTGTAGCGGGCGATGAGGCCGNNAGGCCGGCCGTGTGTCGCAGGTCGTCATTGCGGCAAGATTCATTCTGATAGCAGCTTGAAGCGCGGCGTAAAAGGGCCGCTGGGCCGGGCCGGTCATCCGAATAGAGAAAGGCGTCATCAGCCTGGGCCAGGTGTTCAATACGGTCGTTTTCCCGTTCATCGCGGCCAAGAATCAGCCAGCCACCACCCGGCAGCAAGAATTGCCTGCCCAGTTGCAGCAGGCGAAAATCATCCGCGGTCATGGTGGTGGCG
>DOMU01000220.1:0-5605 GCA_003509305.1 Desulfobulbaceae bacterium
CTGGATTAACCAGCGGCTCAAATCCATTGAAGTACGCAAGGAACGACCGATGAGTGGGAACGGCGCGGGGTGAAAAAGGGGCGGGAGTATGCCACGCTGACTGACATTATTACCGAGGGCTGGTCAGGGATGACCACCAAACAGTACNNCCCGTCAGTACAAGCAATACAAAGGGCTGAAAACCCAGAGTTTGCGCGACAATATGACCAACCTCGAACTGGTGCTCAATATGCTTGCCGAGGCGTCAACCACCGACCTTTCCCAAAAGAAGAAACCACGGACTTTAGCCGCCAATGCCCAAGTGGCGCGGGAAGGAGGTTCTGTTGCCGCCGCCGCCCGTAAACAGTTAGAGGCAAAAGGCGGCGGCAAGGTGGTTACGCCCCTGAACGCCAAATCTATCCAGGCGCTGAAAGAAAGCGATGAGAGCACGGAAGAGAATGAATAGCTGGCATGAAATTCAGGTGAAAACACTCTCACCGGTGGAGGCGACGTATTTGGAGACGGTGAAGAGTGTAGCGAAGAGGATTGGGAAAGGTGGACAATGAAGCCTTCCTGGCCGTGTATTTCAGCGCCCGCCGCATCCACGGATGTGCGAAGGAGTAGGGGCGGAATATTTTCCGCCCTGTATTGATGATTTTCCGCCCTGTATTGATGATGTCAACAATTTAAAATATACAGAAATGTCTAAATACAACCCAGACATACACCTTCGCCGCAGCGTCCGTCTGAAAGGATATGATTATTCGCGAGAAGGATTGTATTTTATCACCATCTGTGTGCAAAACCGCGAATGTATATTTGGGAATATTGTTAATGATGAAATGATTCGAAACAATGACGGAGAAAAAGCAAATAATTGCTGGTTGGAAATACCACAACATTATCAGAATGTTGTTCTACAAGAATTTGTGATAATGCCTAATCATATCCACGGGATTCTGGAGATTGTTGCACGTGTAGGAGGCGAAAAACGTGTTGTAGGGGTCGAAAATATTCGACCCCTACGGCGACGGCGGCCCAATTGTGAATCGGGGACAATCGGCGCCATTGTTCGCGGATTTAAAATCGGCGTTACGAAACAGATCGGTTATTCCATTTGGCAGCGCGGTTATCACGAACATATTATCCGCGACCGAAACAGGCACGTAATCATTGTGGATTACATCAACAATAATCCAGCAAGATGGGAGAGTGGCGGATTTTATTATGATGGTAAATCTGATAGACAAGGCCGCAGACTGGAACGAAGCGCGGCAAAATCCCAGCGCTCCGGGCGAAGTTATCTCGATTTCGCACTTGAGGACAGCACGATTCTGGCCGGTTGTCGCATCGCTTCCGGGCCAGAGAAAGTGGCACCGACGGAGAGGGCGGGCGGCGATATCCGGAAGTAAAACCAGCGCCGTCACTATGCCAGGAACAAGGGCTTGATGCCATTTCTTCGTTCAGAATTTTCATCCAGGCTCAACCAATGGAACACCTTGATTATTTCGCAACCCAAAAGGCCAGCCTGAAAAACTTTGGTGATTTCTGCCGGCATAACGCGCCGCTTGTCATCATGGTCGGTATGGCGCTGTTTCTTACCCATGGCGTCAAACTGGTCGTGTTCAGTATCGGTATCGATACGGAATTATTTCTGATCCAGAAACCCACCAGCCTGATCACAAACCTACAGATCGGCAGATTCGGTCTGGCATGGTTGCAAAGTTTTTTATACGGCGCCGGGTTTAATCCGGTATTGGGTTTTGCCGGCGCCGTCTGCTTTACCTGGCTGTTTACCCTGTCCTGGTGTTACATCATTGCTCTTTTCAGTAAAAATACCGGCAGAAACGACAGGCTGATCCCCTTCGCCCTGCTGTTCATGACCTCTCCGATATGGGCGGAGCAATTCTATTTTGTCTTCCAGGCCACCGAAATCGCCGCGATGGTATTCATCTGCCCATTCGCCATTTATTTTCTGTTCAAAGGTGTGCTGGAAAACAACTGGGCAAACGCGCTCGCCGCCGGCGCCATGCTCGTCTTCATGATTTCCGTATATCAGACGCTCGTCCTGCTGTTTGTCTGTGGCCTTTTTGCCTGCTTCCTGTTGCTCAGGGAAAATTCGGACTATGAAGGGAAGGTTTATCTCCGTTTGGGCATTAAATTGCTCGTCGCGGTGCTGATAGCCATCGCGCTCTATTTCTTCCTGGCAAAAATAATAGGACGGATAGCCAATACCGGCGAATCCGTTTATCTGGAAACCCTGAACATGTGGGGAAAACAATCCGTCTGGCGAAGCATCGCCAAGATTCTGGGTTTTTGTTATGCCGTGACGATTGGCAATATCCCGTGGGTACAGGATATCGCCAAACCGATTATTGAAAAGGCCGCCCACGGCAATCCGGATCTGATATCTTACTTCAGAAATTCTGTGAATATCACCAGCAATGCCCTGCTCCTTCCCGGATGCCTGTTGTTCATCCTCGTAATAATCAGACAAATACGCAAAAAGATAAGCGACGCTAGGATGCCGTATCTTCTCGCTGGCCTGGCCGTGCCGTGCTGTATTGTTGTTCCAGCCATGGCCGGAGGCGCGTTCCCACCGGTGCGCACGCTTTTCGCGCTGCCTTTCTCCACCGCCTTCATGCTGTTTTTTCTCATTGACCATACCCGAAAACCGATTGGCGCCATTATTACCGTGCTGGCTCTGCTGGTGGCCGCCCATCAGGGGCAGGTGACCGCCCAGCTCTACTATGCCGATTACAGGCGATATCAGGACGACAGGCAATTTGCCCGGAATCTGGGCGAAGCCCTGACGCCATTTGACGCGCCTCGTGGTTTCCCGCTCGCCATGGTCGGTTCACGGCGGGCCACCTCGGTGTTTGGCGCCGATTTCTTTCAGGGCCAGGTATCGGGCTATTCGTTTTTTGAATGGCGGGAAAAATCTCCTTACGAGGGAGGAGAGCGGGGCGTTCCTTTTATGCGGGCTTTAGGCTTTCAGTATGGCGTCGCCTCTCTGCCACAAATGAATGCGGCCAGAGCCGCCGCCCTGTCCATGCCGTCGTATCCGCGGGCCGGTTCCATAAAGCGTTTGCCAGACATGATCGTTGTCAAGCTGTCGGCAAGCACCTATCAGCCGGGTAGTGAATAATCTTCAGAAGTCGATTTTGGGTCTTCAGAAGTCGATTGCCGGTATAATGTGGGCGATTTTCCCCGCCTTTTTCAATGTCAAGGGTGGTTTTCGGCTTTTCGTTTTACCTTTGCAAGAGAAGTGCCAGTATCTACCGGTTCCACAAAAGAGGGAATTGTGAAAATAATACGCACAGAACAAATTCTTTCTCCAAAAGCGCCGTTGCAACAACAGAAACAATGGAAACGGATTTTCTGTACTCTTTTTTACAATCTAATCAATATGGGTCTCATGCTATGCATTTTTCCCGTGACTGTTATACGGTCGGATGGCCCCAGTGGATTCGGCGAGATGGTTTTGGGAAACTTTTTTATGCTCTTATCAATAGCATTTTTTTGTATAGGAATGATAATATCCGATATCGAATATCGGGCGATCAAACCGCGTTTCTTGTTGCGCTTTGTATGCTCTTTGATGACAATATTTCTGGCCTGCTTCGCGGTCTTGGGTATTATTACGGCATGTAGTGATGAGAAAGGACATTGCCGCAAATGGGATATCTATTTGGCTGATTGTCCATCTCACCAGCACCACCGGCTCTCGTTCACCCAAAATAACAGATGATACAGAACAATAGGATATAACGAAGTCAAAGCCCAGCGCATTTTTCGCTTGCCATGTTCCTGTTCTGTGAGTACATGCGAAAACATGGAAGCGCGATATAAGGTAACAATCAAACCGCGAGTTCTGCGGCGGGCGCAAAAGATGCCGGAGCGGGAACGTGACCTGCTTGCCGATCTCGTCGAAGAGTTGCGCGAGCATGGTCCGGTGCTGTTGCATTGGAAGAACTACAGCGCCTTGTCGGTCGAAGAATACCACTGCCATTTGAGCTACCATTGGGTGGCCTGCTGGCGGCATGAAAAAGGAACCATCGAAATAGAGGTGTATTATGCCGGAAGCCGAGAAAACGCCCCTTATTGACATCCGGGCACGAGTGCGGGGTAAAAGAAAGACCGACCGGATCATCGCTTTACTGCGCGAACATGGTGTTGAGGCGGAGATTGTTGAGGAAGACGACGAGATTCCGGTGAATTTCTTCGAGACCGACCTGTACAAAGAATCGAAAGCGCGGATGACGCCGGGGAGGAGGCTGCGCCTGCGCCGGGAAAACGCCGGGCTGACCCAGGCGGCGCTGGCTGAAAAAACCGGGCTGACGCGCCACAATATTTCCGATATGGAGCACGGCAGACGCCCCATTGGCGAGAACGTGGCCGCCCGGCTGGCGACGGCTTTGGGCCTGCCCACCGGAGTATTGCAACGGCAATGGTAAAAGCTGTTAAATAAGCTGTATCCGGCAAGTCGTGATTTTCTGATGCAACCGTCCAAACTTATGCCACAAGAGGAGAAAGGCCATGCTGAAACGCTTCTCAGTTTCCCTGGAAGACAGCCTGCTCGATATTTTTGACAAGCATATTGAAGAGCGGCGCTACAGCAACCGTTCCGAAGCGGTACGCGACCTGATCCGCGGCGCCTTCATCCAGAAGGAGTGGGAGTCCGACAAGATAGTGGTTGGGGTGATCAACCTTGTTTACGATCATCACCAGCACAAGCTGCAAGACAAGGTAACGCTGTTGCAGCATGACTACCACCACCTGATTGTCTGCACCACCCACGTCCATATGGATCACCACAACTGTCTCGAAGTGATCATCGTCAAAGGCAAAGGCGCCGAGGTGCGGGAGTTAGCCGATAAATTAATCCCCCTGCGCGGCATCCGCGACGGCAATCTGACCATGACCAGCACCGGCGAGGCGCTGCGTTGATCCAAACTCTCGGAGGAAATATGTCCGCCCAGTTGTTTGCCTGCAAAACCAAAATCGTCTGCACCATCGGCCCGGCTTCCGACTCGCCGGAGATGCTTGAAGAGATGCTGCGTGCTGGCATGAACATCGCCCGGCTCAACTTTTCTCATGGCGATTTCACCGTGCATGGCGAGGTTATCGCCCGTATCCGCGCCGCCTCGGAACGCACTGGCCTGCCGGTGGCGATCATGGCCGATCTGCCCGGCCCGAAGATCCGCATCGGCATGTTCGCCGAGGAGCCGATCGAACTGGCCGTCGGCGACCGCTTCACCCTGACCACCGAAGATATTGTCGGCAACCAGCGGATCGTTTCGGTCAGCCTGCCGGAATTGCCGAAGGCCGTCAAAGCCGGCGACATTTTGTTTCTGAACGATGGCCTGGTGCAGATTCAGGTCGAGGACATCGACAGCCCGCGCGTCCATGGCCGGGTTCTGGTCGGCGGCGGCCTGCGCTCAAAAAAAGGATTGAACCTGCCGGGCATCGACTTGGGAATCTCGGCCTTTACCGAGCACGACCGCGCCTGCATGAAGTTCGCCCTCGAACACGGCGTCGATGCCGTCAGCCAGTCGTTCGTCAACCGCGCCGAAGACATCGCCGCCGTGCGCCAGGCCGCCAATGAAATGGGCTATTCGCCCTC
>DOMU01000220.1:5636-8123 GCA_003509305.1 Desulfobulbaceae bacterium
GCGCGCGGCGATCTTGGCGTCGAGGTACCGATCGAGGAAATCGCCATGCTGCAGAAAAACATCACCGCTCGCGCCAATTATTTTGGTAAGCCGGTGATCACGGCGACGCAGATGCTCGAATCCATGACCCGCAACCGCCGCCCGACCCGCGCCGAGGCCACCGACGTCGCCAATGCCATTCTTGATGGCACCGACTGCGTCATGCTGTCGGAGGAATCGGCGATGGGCGATTATCCGCTCGATGCCGTGCGTATGCTGGTGAAAATCGCCCGCGCCAGCGAGAATGGCCGCGTCAACCAGGAGAGGGCGCAACGGAGCAAACGGCGGATTGCCGGCAGTTTTATCAGGGAGTTGGATTTCATCGCCGCCGGTATCAACAGTATTTTAGAGCAGGCATCGGGCATCGGCGCCATCCTGTCGCCAACCAACCGTGGTGAAATGGCCCGGCAGATCACCAAGCTGCGGCTGCCAATCTGGGTTTTGGCGGTCAGCCCGAACAAAAAAACCTGCCGTGAACTGCTCTTTTCCTATGGCGTCTTCCCGATTTATGAGGCCAGTCATCCGGAAGACTGGACCGAGTTGGGCAAATGCTACGCCAGCCAGTTCGGGCTGCCTGGCAACAGCATCCTACAGACCGAGGGGCCGTCGGACGACAACCCAAAACGTCACCACAAGATTGAACTGATTGATTTTCGCTGAGAGCGCCGGCGCATATCGCCTTCTCCCTGACGCTCTATGCCGACGAATGCCGTCCTTAACGGTCTTGCTTATCCGCCGCGTCAAGCCAAGCGCCCCATTCTTTTCTCATCTCGTCGTGCAGCGTGAAATGAGCGCCTTCGCTGACCTTGCCGCCGGCCTCAACTCCCGGCGGCGTGGCCAGAGCAATGCCGCCCTTGATCAGGCTGGTCACCGACTCGCTTCTGATCTTGACGCCGGAGAACAGCCCCGCCTTGACCTCAATACCGCTGACATTCCAGAATCGGGTGCCCTGGCGGATCAGAGCGGCGTAAGACGGCGCGACGCGGATCGAGATGTAAACATGGTCGAAGCCTTTGGCCAGCCACGCCCCGGTCACCTCTCCGACCCGCATCTGCCGGAAGTAAACCGGCGAGCCAGGCGCGAGCGAGCCAAGCCGCTTCGCTTCGAGAACGAGCGTCAGGCCGGTTTGGTCTGGGGCCTGATCCTGCGGCGGTTCATTCAGGGCGACAAATTCACGGCGGGGNNTCACCGGGGGCAAACAACAGGTAACCGGTGATAAGCGCATCGGCGCCGCGCAAACCGTCAAGGCCGATTTCTGGCCTGGCCAGCCAAAAGCGGCTGCCCGCTCGCAACAGTGGCGTCATCTCCGGGTTCATCCGCGCCTTGACCACAATTTCTTTGGCGCCGTCGGCAAAGTGGATTGAACGCACGGCGCCAACATCGACGCCACGGTAGCGCAGCGGCGCGCCGACGCGCAGGCCGCCAACGTCCTTCATTGTAATGGTGATAAGCGGATTGCCGACGTTTTCCGCCTCCTCCCGCGAGGCGTAAAGTATGAGCGGCCTTGACAATTTCCGCGGCGGTTTTTTATCCGCCCCCTCCAGGCAGACAATGCCGCCGCGCAACAGATTAGCCACCGGCGCCACCTTGAGGCTGAGGCCGGACAGACCACCGCTGACATCGACCGCCACCTGTGAATAGCAACGGCTGTCGGCGGTAATCAGGCCGCTACGCCCTGGGTTGATGGTCGCGTCAATCAGCACGCGCCTGCCGCCCTCGGCAAATGACATATTGTTCACGACGCCAATAGCGATATTTTTATAGAAGATCGGTGTTCCCACGTTGATACCGCTATCCGGCTCGGCGGAAACAAATTGCAGCCGCTGACCTGGCGGGCGCAGTTCAGGATGTGCCGCCACTGCCGTCTGATAGTCAGCATAAAGGGGAAAGCGCTGGCCCGCCGTGGCCAGACGCGGTTTTTTCCGTGGCGGGCTGGTAACGGCGACACCACCCATCAACATCTGCCTGGCGGTGCCGGTGGTCAGCGACAGCCCTGACAGATCGGCTTTGAGATCAACGCCGCTCTGCTGCCAGAACAGGCTGCCGTCATGGATGAGCCGTGTGTGGTCTTCGTCGATAAAAATTTCCGTCTCGATCCGGTCGCCAGAGAGCCGCGTTGCCACAACCTGACCAATGGGAATATTCTTGTAGGTCACCTGGCTGCCTGAGGTGAGAGATACCGCCTGGCCACTGGTCAAGATGAAACGGAGGCCGGGGCGGTTTGACGTTATCGNNGTCAAGGCGGAAATGGTCGCAAAAAGGGCCGTCACCAGGCTCGAAGGTAATCTGGGCGCCAGTGAGCAGATTTTCCAGATGGTTTACTCCCGCCAGGCTGAGTGAAGGCTTCAACAGCCAGAAACGGGTATTTTCTTTGAGGATGGCCTGGTACCGTGGGTCAAGGATGACAATCGCCTCCGGCTGGCCGCTCGCCGCCAAGCGCACCTCGCA
>DOMU01000118.1:0-189 GCA_003509305.1 Desulfobulbaceae bacterium
GCTCGCAACGTCAAGAGTTGCGGATCGCCTGGCCCGACGCCAACCACATAAAATTTCCCCGGCATCGCCTCGCCTTCAGCTTGCAATACAGGCATGATGGCATCCATATGAAATAGCGGCCCGGAGATAAAAAAATCCCCGGACCAAAGAATTGATCCGGGGAATCCCTGTTTTCCTCTCGGTTTATCC
>DOMU01000118.1:269-8449 GCA_003509305.1 Desulfobulbaceae bacterium
CAGCAGCGGGCCTGTCCCCGATTCGCACGGGGTTCCTTTTTAAGTGACGAATTGTCACGCCTGAAACTTTTTCCTACATACCATCTTGGTCAAAACGGCGTCAATTCTTATTTCAGCGGAATACCGTTGTCCTGGGCCGTTTGTGCCAGATGGTTGACGATGACGTCGGCAAAGGCGTCTTCCTCGCCTAAGCCTCGCAGGGCCGGGACAATCACCTGCAGGCCGTCTCCGCTNNTGAGACGGGATTTGACGCTGTCCGGTTCGTCGCCGGCCATATCATTACGGGCATGGTCGCCAGCCACCACCATGAATATTTTAAGGAGCACTTTCCTGACATTGTGGGCTTTCATTTGACTCGCGACTAGGTCGAAATTGGGAAAACCCTCGACCGTCGTAATATAGATTTGGTTGCCCGGATACATGTCACGCATCACCTGCTGCAATTCCAGATAGGAACCGCTGGAAGGGAAGTGATCGTTGCCATGCCCCACATAAAGCAAGGCGCTCCCGCTCTCTTTGGCCATTTTGACATCAGCCGCCATGGCTTTGGCCACCTCTTTGATATCCTTTTCATAAGGATATTTTGGGCCCATGGTCCCTAAAGCGGGCCGGCCAATGACCAGCTTAACGAAGGGTTGGTTTTTCCTTTTGATGGTGCGGATGGCGTTCAGTCCATCAACGTAGGAGACCAGGTCGAGAAATTCTTCACCCAGGGTGAGCTGCCCGGGTTGAACGACAATGTTGACATAGCCCGCGTCCTGAAGGTTGGCGATGGTGGCCAGCGGTCCCTGGACGAAGTACATATCTTTCGGGATGTTCGGATTTGCCTTTTGAAAGGCCGTATCTTGCTGCCGCTTATGCCAAATTTTGCGGATCATATTCGAGGTGAAGGCAATACGAACCTCGGTTTCAGGATACCGCTTCTGAATGCGGTCACGAATATGCAGGATGCCCGGCAGGGCATCGGGAACGGTGGTGCCGAAAGCGGCTAGGACAATGGCTGGTTTCATGGTCGCTCCATCACTTCTGACTTCGTGCTCTCCTTCGGCCTGGGCGGTACTGAAAAAAATCAACATACTGAGAAGAATGATGAGGGTGGATCGGAAAGGTTGTCGCATGGCATTTTCCTCGGATTTTCCGGATAATCCCGGATTGAGGTAATATCAGAAGGCGAATTTGACGGCGGCGCTCAGGGTTGTCGCCTTATCGGCGTTTTCGCCCGTCACCGCCTGTTGCGCGCCAACGTTCACCCTGAGTCCTTCCATGACATCATCAAGCGGCATAACCAAGCCGACGGTTACAGCAAGTGCTTGCCCATCGTCCTCGTCCGACAGATAATCGCCGCCGTAATTCAGCTCCACCATCGGTTGCAGCCATGATAACACCTGGTATCCCAGCGCTAAATCGGCATTCAGTGAACCTCTGGCGTTTTCCCGTTTATCGCCAATGGGCAGAGAAAAACCGATATCGCCATTGACGGTCCAGCGCCCCCAGTCTTTTGAGGCGACCAGGGTTTGGTCGATGCTCCAGAATTCCTGGCTGGTGCCGATGTCGCTCCGGTCCGAATCGGTGCCGACGGGGATGGTGACCCCGGCGATATAGGCAATTTCCAGATGCTGTTCTTCATTGTTATAAAAGCGGTAGCGGCCACTGACCGCCATGTCGCTGAAACCCTCTCCGGTGGATGGCCCCCATATTCCGGCATCTTCATCGAAATTGTTGTCGTCGTCTTTAAGCCAGCTGTAGCCGCCGCTGATGTTAACATCGACGTTTTCGACCACACCGACGGTAAGAGAGAGGCCGATATCCTGCTCCCGGAACAAGCCACGGTCGCGGCTGTCCCCGCTCGCGTCCCAGAACCGCGTGGCGCGGGTGTAGGAAAATGAGGGTTCTATCTCGAAATGGCCGGGATCGACCGGCGAGCCATCGGCGGTATTGATCTTGCCGTGTTCAACCGTGATTTCTTCGGCGGCAACAGGCGTCGCCTGCGCGGCGGCATCAATCATGACCAGTCCGAGAGAACAGCCAGAAATGGCGGCGATGGTGAAAAGTGAACGAATTGACATCTGGTTCCCTCCTCCAGGTTTTCATCGTTTAAGAGAGATTTGGCCGCTGACGGTGCCAGTGACCGCATTTGACTCACTCATTTCGCCTCTGGGTAGAGCAAGGCGTGGATACTTTCCATGCCCTCAATCAGGCGCGGCGTGGGCCGGGCGATCAACGCCTCCGGCACCAGGTAGACCCGTTTGTCCCGCACCGCCTTGATCGCCTGAAAACCGGGTTCATCCTCAATGGTGGCGACCGTCACCGGATTCATGCGACCTTCCTGCGCCAGGTAGACATCTATCTGATTACCGGCGGCCAAGAGGCGTTCTTTGCCGAAAGCGCCGATATTAGTGCCGTGAACCTGATCGGCATTTTCCGCGATATTGATGCCACCGGCCTCTTTCAAGACGGTGTTGGCGATGGAATCGGCGGCAAACGTCTTCATCCGGGCGTGTATCGCCTCGAAATAGACGCGCCGCCGCTTGTTTTCCGGAATCGCCGCCACCTGGTGCCGCAAGGCCGTGCGCTTGGCCTCGAAGCCGGCGATCATCTGTTCCGCCGCCGTCTCGCGGCCAGCCAAAAGGCCAAGCGCCCGCCAATAGCCAAACATCTCGTCAAAGGCATTGGGTTGCAGCGACACCACGGTGATACCGGCCCGGCGCAGGGCGGCAGCAAAATCCGGGTTGGCGCGTTCGATCATCGGACGGACCAGCACCAGATCAGGTTGGGCGGCGATAAATTTTTCCGCGCCATCATGATGAGAAAAAACCGGAATGCCACGCGCCCTATCTTCTTCGGAAACACCGATCAACGAGGCGCTGGCGCCCATGGCCACGAGGTTGTCGCTGTGCGCCGGATACAGGCTGATGATTCTCGTGAATGGCTGGGCAAAGGTTATAACCTGATCGTTCACGTCGGTAATCTGAACAGCCAATGAACAATTGGCGCCAGCCAGAAACAACAGCAGGAAAAGGAGGGGAAAAAACGTTATTTTTTGCATAGACCCTCGCTCAATATTGATGCTATTGATGCGGAGAAGGCGGCAAAGAGTGACAGACCGGAAAGCTGGAAAAGGGCAAAAAAATCCCGGATCGCAAAACGATCCGGGATAGCCCTGTTTATCCACAGAAGAAACTTTAACCGGATACGACGCCGTCCTCGCAGCCGTCTCCAATACATCCAGGCAGGTCTTCTGACTTCCGGTTCTTCCTACTTGCCGCGTCTTCCCGGCTCAAAAGCCAGTGACATGCTGCGGTGTTTGTCCCCGGTTACAGCAGCGGGCCTGTCTCCGACTTACACGGAGTTCCCTTTTTAAGCTCTTGCGAGCGCCTGAACCGCTGCCTTCATAACACCTTGGCCGGAGTAGCGTCAATATTTTTTTGGCGCTGCGAGGAGCAGGGCTAAGTCCGGGAATTGCTGGTGTCAAAAGAAAAATTCTGCCGTCTTGGCACGTATAAAAAAACTGGCTGTATTTCCGTTTATTTTGTATTATATAAAATTTCCTTCTTCCCGTAGGAATTTTCATGCCCGCAGCACTTCGCTGTGCTTGGGTATGGACTGGGAGCCGCGATGTGCTGTGGCTCCTTTTTTTTACTGATCACCTGACTGGCTTTCAGCCTGACGGGGATTCTCGTTTGCAGACCGTAAGAGGACGGCACCATGAACAAGGATTTGACCAAGGTTCGCAATATCGGCATCAGCGCCCATATCGATTCCGGAAAAACGACGCTGACAGAGCGTATTCTCTTTTACACCAACCGTATCCACGCCACCCATGAGGTCCGTGGCAAAGACGGTGTCGGCGCTACCATGGACTCGATGGAACTGGAGCGCGAGCGCGGCATCACCATTCAATCGGCGGCCACCTACTGCACCTGGAAAGATATCGACATCAACCTCATCGACACTCCCGGCCACGTCGATTTCACCGTCGAAGTCGAACGCGCCCTGCGCGTGCTCGACGGCGCGGTATTGGTATTGTGTTCGGTTGGCGGTGTCCAGTCGCAGTCGATCACCGTCAACCGGCAGATGACCCGCTACAACGTGCCGCGCTTAGCCTTCATCAATAAATGCGACCGTACCGGCGCCAATCCCGTCAAGGTGACCCAGCAGTTGCGCGACAAGCTGCAACTGAATGCCCATATGATGCAGATGCCGATCGGCCTGGAAAACGATCTTGCTGGCGTCATTGATCTGGTAACGATGCAGGCGATTTATAACGACGGTGATAATGGACAGATCCTGCGTGTCGAAGATATCCCGGCAAACATGCTCGACGAGGCCAAAGCCAAACGGGAAGCGCTGCTCGAAGAAGTGTCGATGTTTTCGGAAGAGTTGATGGAGGCGCTGCTTGAAGGCGGCGACATTGACCCGGAACTGATCTATGCCGCCGTGCGCAAGGGCACACTGTCTTTGGAATTCACACCGGTGTTTATGGGTTCTGCCTACAAAAACAAGGGAGTACAGTTGCTGCTGGATGGTGTCCGCGCTTATCTGCCTTGCCCGACCGATATCACCAACATGGCACTCGATCTGAGAAATAACGAAGCCGAGTTCCCGGTTACAAACAACCCGGATGACCCGCTGATCATGCTGGCCTTCAAACTTGAGGATGGCCGCTACGGGCAACTGACCTACGTCCGCACCTATCAGGGCAAGGTGAAGAAGGGTGACACCATTTATAACGGCCGCACTGGCAAAAAAGTTAAAGTTGGCCGCCTGTGCCGGATGCACGCCGACGAGATGGAAGAGATCGAGGAATGCGGCTCCGGTGACATTATGGCGCTGTTCGGCATCGACTGCGCCTCCGGCGATACCTTCACTTCGGAAGATATCAACTGCTCGATGACCTCGATGCACATCCCCGAACCGGTTATTTCGCTCGCGGTCATCCCGGTCGATAACAAGGCGCAGATCAACATGTCGAAGGCCCTGAACCGCTTCACCAAGGAAGACCCGACCTTCAAGAGCTACGTCGATCATGAAACCGGTGAAACCATCATCAGCGGCATGGGCGAGCTGCACCTTGATGTGTATATTGAACGGATGAAACGCGAGTACAAGGCCGAGGTGCAGGTCGGCGCGCCGCAGGTCGCCTATCGGGAAACCATTACCGACCGCGCCGATTTCAACTACACCCACAAAAAGCAGACCGGTGGCTCCGGCCAGTTTGGCCGCGTCGCCGGTTTCATCGAGCCGTTTGCCGAAGGCGATTACGAATTTGTTGATCAGATTGTCGGCGGCGTCATTCCGCGCGAGTTCATCTCTTCCTGCGATAAAGGTTTTCAGAAGAGCCTGGAAAAGGGCCTGCTCTGTGGCGCGCCCGTGGTTGGCATCCGCTGCGCCATCAACGACGGCGCCGCCCACTCGGTGGATTCGTCGGACATCGCCTTTCAGTTGGCGGCAATCGGCGCTTTCAAGGAAGGCTATATGAGGGCCAAACCGGTGATCCTCGAACCGATCATGAAGGTGGTGGTCGAAGGGCCGTCGGAATTTCAGGGCGGGGTCATGGGCAGCATCAACCAGCGGCGCGGCATGATTATCGGCTCTTCCGAAGAGGGCCTCTACACCGTTATTGAGGCGGAAGTGCCGCTGTCCGAGATGTTCGGTTATTCGACGACGTTACGCTCTCTGACCCAGGGCAAAGCCGAATTCACGATGGAATTTGCCAGTTACAAATCGGTGCCGAAAGGTGTCAGCGAGGAGCTGATCAAAAAATACCAGGCCGAAAAGAAAAACGGCTGAGTGGCCGCCGCGAACACGACATTTTCAGCCTGAACAGGCGATGTGATGAGCTGGACGGTGCGCGTCCTCGCCGTAACCCCCACGCAACAAGGTGAACCAATATGGAAGCCACGGAAAATACAGAAAATCCCCTGCACGCCCTCAACATCAACCAGACCATGGGGCTGGTTATGGCCCGCGCTGGCCTCGGTAAGACGGCCATCCTCGTGCAGCTGGCCCTCGACTGCATGTTGATGGGCAACAAGGTGCTGCACGTCTCGATCGGTGAGACTGTTGACAAGGCGAAAAGCTGGTACGACGACATTCTGTCACTTGTCAGCGACGGCGAGAAGGTCAGCCAGATTCCAGAGATCATGCGCAACCGCATGATTATGACCTTCAAAGAAACCGGCTTTTCCGGTATTAAACTTGAGGAGCGATTGCGCGACCTGATCGAGCAGGACATTTTTCGTCCCACGTGCATGGTCATTGACGGTTACGATTTTGCCGCGGACAGCCGTGAGGCGCTGGTCGAGCTGCGCGACGTGTTGAACCGCCTCGGTCTGCGTCAGGTGTGGTTTTCGGCGGTCTGCCATCACGACGACCAGCGGCGGAGCGCTCTGGGCGTTCCCGCTCCCTGCCATGAGGTGGATGATGTTTTCAACACCGTGCTGCTGATCAAACCGGAGGGCGACACCATGCGTCTGGATGTCCTCAAATCCGACGTTTCCGGGGTCAGGCCGGGCGCTTTACTTACCCTCGATCCCTCAACGATGCTGATTCAGAAAACCGTCTGAAACGTCTGGGCCAACCTGGCCTAAACCATCGCGCGGGATGTCCCTCGCCGGGGCGTCCCGTTTTTCATTGGTGTCCCATGCGCTTTCGTCCCTGCATCGACCTGCACGACGGTGTGGTCAAACAGATCGTCGGCTCGACCCTGACGGCGGACGGCCAAAGTCCGGCCACCAATTTCGTCGCTGACAAAAGCCCGGCCTGGTTCGTCGCCATCTACCGCCGCGACAAGCTGTCCGGCGGCCATGTCATAAAACTCGGCCCCGGCAATGACGAAGTCGCCCGCGAGGCTTTAGCGGCCTGGCCGGGTGGAATGCAGGTCGGCGGCGGTATCACGGCGGNNNNTCACTTCCCATGTGTTTCGCGATGGCCATGTCGATTTCAACCGGCTGAAAAAACTGGTGGCGGCGATTGGTAGAAAACGTCTGGTGCTTGATTTGAGCTGCCGCAAGCGTGGGGATGAATATGTCATCGTTACCGACCGCTGGCAGAAATTCACCGCAACGGCGATTGGCCCGGAGACGCTGGCCAGCCTCGCCGGTTTCTGCGACGAGTTCCTCGTCCACGCCGCCGATGTTGAGGGTAAATGCGCCGGCATCGAGCTGCCGCTGGTCGATCTCCTGGCCGCCCACTGCCCGATTGCCGTCACCTACGCTGGCGGTATCCGTGATATGGCCGATATCAAGCTGATTGCCAGCCATGGCCAAGACCGCGTCGATTTCACCGTCGGCAGCGCCCTTGACATTTTTGGTGGCGGGCTGGCGTATAAAGACTTGGTCAACTGGAAATAAACAATGTCTTCCCGGCGAGGGGGACGGTGGCCGTTCGACGGCAGCGCATTTTTCTTTCTGGATTTTGTCCGCTCGAAAACACCCGGAACCAGGCGCAAAAGTTCTTTCTTCTATTTTCTCACTATTACCGGATGCACCTCATAGTGCGCCGCAATTTCACTCGCCGTCTTCATGCCGCGCCGCATCCTGTGAATTACGGGCGTACAGCCCCCTCACTGGTTCAACTCATCTTCTATGTTAAATAGTTTGGCATGGCAAGAATACATGCCATAAAACTTCACATGGGGAGTATAATCCCCTGTGGAATAAGGTGCTTGCCACGGCTGTAAAGGCTGGATGAACGTGGAAGAAAGCAGTTTTCTTATGAGGGGCAACCCAGGAGGAATACCATGACCATTCGCATTGGCATTAATGGATTTGGCCGCATTGGCAGAAATATGTTTCGGGCTATCGCCGACGACCCCTTGTTCGCCGACATGGAAGTGGTGGCGATCAACGACCTCACCGACACCAAAACGTTGGCCCACCTGCTCAAATACGATTCGGTGATGGGCACTTATCGCTACGATGTCAGCCACGATGAGAACAACATTATCGTTAATGGCCGCGCCATTGCCGTCACCAGCCTGAAAAATCCGGCGGAAATTCCGTGGGGTAAATTCGGCGCCGACTACGTTGCCGAATCGACCGGCCATTTCACCAGCGCTGAAACGGCGCAGGCGCATCTTGATGCCGGGGCCAGGAAAGTGGTGATCTCGGCGCCGGCCAAAGGTGATTTGAAAACCATTGTCATGGGCGTTAACGAAGACGAATACGACGACAGCAGGC
>DOMU01000171.1 GCA_003509305.1 Desulfobulbaceae bacterium
ACGATATTGCCGCCGATAAAACGCAGATTGGCGAACTTGGTGCCGGCGCCAAGGTTGCAGCCGTTGCCGAGGATGGAATCACCAAGATAGGCGAAATGCCCGGCCTTGGCGTCGTTTAGAAAAATACTGTGTTTGATTTCCGTGGCATGGCCGAGAACGCAACGTTTTCCGGCGAGGCAATAGCCGCGCAGATAGGCAGCCTGGCGCACCTCCGTGTAATCGTCGCAGATCACCGGCGCCTTCAGCATTGCCTGGCTTTCGACGAGAACGCCCTGGCCAAAGGCGAAACGCTGGCCAACCAGCACCGCCCCGGCCATGATGACCGTCGCGCCCTCAAGGCGCCTGCCATCGGCGAAAACCGCCAATCCAGCCTTGTTGATGTCGCCGTATTCTATAGTCAGGCCAGCGGCGGAGCGCCAGCGCCCGTCATGAAAAATCACCGTTTCCGGCAGCGGTCTGCCATCCGGCAGCAAATCACGGTCGAGAGCGGGATAGGTATAGCCATCTATATAGGATTTCAGGGCGTCCAGCGCCTGCCAGACCGGAGCCTCCGGGGCAAAGATGGCGGCATGGGCAAAATCCTGCAAGTCGAAAAAATCTTTGGCGGGAAACATTTTTCTTTGATGCCTCTGGCAAGAATATGAAGGTCAGGCTTTGCGCAACACCCGCTTATCGCCCAGGCGGATGGTGAGCTTGACCCGGTCGAAATATTCGAGAATGGGGATGGAGAATTTCCGGGTCAGGCCAGAAAGCTCTTTGAAGGCCGGGGCGTCGATATTACCGTGTTCGCGGATATGGGCGACGACACGCGCCGTCAGTTCGGCGAAGATTTCCCTCTCGTAAAAAAGATTCTCGCTGATCTTTACCAGTTCGCCATCGCGCAGCAAGAGATCCAGCACCTCGCGCAGCCGTTTTTCCGGATAGGTGGCGAATTGTTCCTGGGTCTCTTTCAGGGTCGGTGTGAACAAAGCCTTATCACGGTACCAGGCTCGCATCTCGCGCCGCAGTTGGCTTTCATCGACCGTCAGGCGCACCTCGTGCCCAGCCAAACGGACGATCGCCTCCTCTTGAACCACCGCGCCTTTACTGATCAGGTTTTGCAGGCAATACAGGAAGACGCGGCTATCGACGCGGGCACCCAGTGACTGACGTAATTCTTCCTTGGCCATGCCGGGCAAAAGCGGCCAGGCGGTATGCCAGTCACGCAGGCGCCGTTCCAGTCCGCCCATCAGCTCGGACGCCACCTCGGCGTGTAGATAGCGCTGGCTTTGCGATTCGACGACGACCATCTTTTTCGTTGAAATCGGTGGATCCAACACCTTTTTCAACTGCTTGCCAAACAGCCCCAGGCGCGGCGCCAGTTGGTCAGCGGTCAGGCCGGCGGCGCCGTGTTCGCGCAGATGAAAAAGAAGAATGTCTTCGACTGATCCACTGGCCAGGATGTCGACCATCTCGCGGTTTCTGGCGCGGTCGGTTTGACCCAGACGCTTTCTCTTACGCGGCGGCAGGTTACCGAGCACCTCGCCGCCGCCGATGGTAAAGACCGGCGAATACGCGCGGATGACAAAACGGTCCCCTGGCCAGACCGCCACCGGCTCTTCCAGGAGCAACTGCGCCCCGGCCTCGGCGCCGGGTTTCAGCTCGTCGCGGTCTAAGAGCGATACTCGACCCAACACTTCGGCAGTGCCAAGATGCACGCGCACGCGGGTTCGGTGCGCGAGTGCCTTGGCGTTCGATTGCAGGTAGAGCAGACGGCAATCGAGCATGAAGGTCGGCCTGAGCGAATCGGGCGTCGCCACCACCATGCCCCGGCGCAGCTCGTCGGTCTCGACACCTTGCAGATTGATGGCGGTNNGACACTTTGACCGTGCACCTGAATACCGCGCACTTTGGCCAGTTGGTCGCCGGGATAGAGTTGCAGGTCTTCGCCGAGCGTGGCGCGGCCTGAAATCGACGTGCCGGTGACAACGGCGCCAAAACCTCGCATGGTGAACACCCGATCCACCGGCAGCCGGAAGGGGCCGAAGGCTTCGGTAAAATTCTGGCCACGCACCATGGCGTCAAGCGTCTGACGGAGTTCGCCGATACCCTCGCCGGTGGTCGAGGAAACGGCCAGAATCGGCGCCTCCTCAAGGAAGCTGCCTTTGCAGAAGGCCCGTACCTCGTCCGTGACCATCTCCAGCCAGTCCGGCTCGACCATATCCTTTTTCGTGATCACCACCAGGCCATTTTTGACGCCAAGCAGGCGGCAGATTTCAAAATGCTCGCGGGTCTGCGGCATAATGCCTTCGTCGGCGGCAATAACAAAGGCGAGCAGATCCATGCCGGTGACGCCCGCGACCATATTCCTGACGAATTTCTCATGACCGGGCACATCGACGATGCCGAGCCGGTGGCCGCAGGGCAAATCGAGAAAAGCAAAACCCAGCTCAATGGTGATGCCGCGCCGTTTTTCTTCCTGCAAACGGTCGGTCTCCATGCCGGTTAAAGCGCGTACCAGGCTGGTCTTGCCATGGTCAACGTGGCCGGCGGTGCCAAGGACGATTTCCCGCATGGCTTACAAAAAAGGATTGCCGCGCTTTTCCGCGCCAACGGTTGATTGGCTGCCGCCGTAGCCATGCCCCGGCCAGACCCTGGTCTGATCAGGCAGGGAAAACAACCGGGTCTGGATGGAATTCATCAGTTGGTCAAAGGAACCGCCGGGGAAATCGGTGCGGCCAATCCCCTGGACAAAGAGTGTGTCGCCGGTCAGGAGATCGTCGCCGCACAACAAACACATGCCGCCCGGCGTATGCCCTGGCGTATGAATGACGGTGAAGGCCTCGTCGCCAACGGCAATCGTATCGCCGTTCACCACCGTCCTGTCGCAGACCGGTGCCTCATCCATACCAAACATGGCAAAAAAGCGTCCGGCTTCCGGATGGGCCAGAAATGCCGCTTCATCTTTGTGCATGATGAACGATGCCGCCGGGATGGCCGCCTTCAGCTCGGCGACGCCACAGATATGGTCGGGGTGGCTGTGGGTGGCTATGATCGACCGTACTGACAAACCGCCCTGCTTGACCGCATTCAGGATTTTCGGAATGTCGCCGCCGGGGTCGATCACCGCCGCCTGTTTTGTCACCGGACAACTGGCGATATAGCAGCAGACGCCCATACTGCCGACAATGAGTTGCTGGATTTTCATAATTTCCCTCGTAGAAATGAATCGCTTACGCTGCTGCCAGCGGGTTATACCGGCGGCCACGGGACAACNNAAGAACTTTCAGACCACGCGCCGCTAGCGGTGTTCGTAGCCCTGAAAGGTGATTTCTTCGGCCATGCCGTTTCGCCGCAGCCAGACACCCTGGCCTTCGCGGATCAGGCCAATCCGCTGCGGTGTCGGCAGGCCCTCGGTGGCGCAGGCTGAAGACAGCGCTGGCTGGCGCTGCGACGGCATGGTGAAGAGCAGCTGATAATCCTCGCCGCCACGCAGTTGCAGGTCAAGCGGG
>DOMU01000017.1:0-2277 GCA_003509305.1 Desulfobulbaceae bacterium
AATGACAATCAGCGCCGCCGCCACAAGATGGGCACAGACGGCGGCAAGAAAAGGCAAATAAGGACTGCCCTCCGGCAGATATGTTCCACGTCGTTGTCGCCGCACCGGACAATCACCTATTCACGCTTGTCGGCGGCATCGTCGATATGTTTGGTGACCATACCCACTTTTTGAAAACCAGCTTTCACCAGGTCCTGGAACAGGGCATATATTTGTTCATAAGGCACATCTTTGTCGGCGCTGAGATAGATGATCTGATCCTTCCTGGCATTCTCTTCCGGGATTTTTTTTTCCAGCTCCTGTACGAGAACGGTCTGCGTCATTTCGGTGTCTTTCAGCTTAATGAGACCAGCCTTGCTGAAAGAGATGGTCAGCGGCTCGTCTTCCTGGCGCAGAGGCTGAGCCGGAGTCGCCGGCAAGTCGATATCGTCCGATTGCGTCATCATCGGCGCCGTCACCATGNNCAGCACCAGCATCACGTCAACCAACGGCGTGACGTTGATGTCCGAGACCAAACCTTTGCCGCCCTTTGATCCCATCATCCCCATGGTTCACCTGATAGCGGGAGTGAGATTGAGAAAACCGGCGTTACGGGCATCGGCAAAGAGAGAGGCAACCTTTCCATAGGGCACGCCCCGCTCAGCTCTGATGACAAGCATCTGATTTTTTTTATCCTCTTCCGATCGTTGTGCCAGTTCCTGCATCAGTTGGTCGTTGCCGCTCATCGCGGTATCGTTCAAGGTGATCTGGCCATCTTTACTGACTGAGATGACCAGCGGTTTGTCGTTTTGCTCCCGCGGCTGCGCCGCGTCGGTGGTCTCATGCAGGTCGAGGTCGATGCCCTGGGTCATCATCGGCGCCGTCACCATGAAAATGATCAACAGCACCAGCATCACGTCAACCAATGGCGTGACGTTGATGTCCGAGACCAGCCGTTTACCGCCCTTTTTCCCACTTATCGACATGGCAACCGCCTAGAAATTTCAGGCCCGGCTGAGAAAATCGCGTTCGACCAGATTGAGGAAATCGGTGCTGAAATTG
Organism: Desulfobulbaceae bacterium; assembly: GCA_003509305.1. Lineage (GTDB taxonomy): Bacteria > Desulfobacterota > Desulfobulbia > Desulfobulbales > Desulfocapsaceae > UBA8130. The sequence goes on from DOMU01000017.1 coordinate 1,042, forward strand.
CGCACCTCGCTGTTGATCTCCTCGAGCCGGTTGGCAAAATAGTTATAGAAAATAACCGCCGGGATGGCGACGGCCAGACCGGTGGCGGTGGCGACCAGCGCCTCGGAAATGCCGGGGGCGACGACGGTCAACGAGGCGGAACCGCGCTGGCCGATGTCATGAAACGAAGCCATGATGCCCCAGACGGTACCAAACAGACCGATGAAGGGTGTCGCGCTGCCGGTCGTAGCCAAAAAAGACAGTGAGGAACCCAGCTCGCCGATGATCTGGGCTTCGGCCTTGCGCACCGCCCGTTTCAGGTTGTCCATGGTCGCCAGTTGCATGTCGAGGGTTTCTTGCCCACCCTCTTCTTTTTTGGCGCGAATCTTGTTGATCTTCTGAAGTTCGGTATAGCCGGAAATGAAAACCGAGGCCTCCGGGCTGTAGTCAAATTCATCGGCGGCCCTCCGTGCCTCACTGAGATTCGAGGAGGCCCAGAAAGTTTCGATAAATTCCTCACTGTCTTTTTTCACCCGGCGGTACAGGACAATTTTGCGGAAAACAATGGCCCAGGAGACAATGGAAAAGCACAACAGAGTGAGCATCACAAGCTGGCCAACCGGGCCAGCATGCATAATCATATTGGTGATAGAGAGTTGCACAGCGTCCTCGAACGGGATGGTGGAAGCGGGGGGAATGTGTTGAGCCAGAGCCGCCATAAAAAACAGCGCAGTACTTTACTTGATCTCGTGTGAAATACAAGGGTATCATCATCTTGCCGCCAGCGAGGCGCTTGTCAAGCGAAAAATTTGAACACACCCATTGACGTCGCCAAATCAGGCTTTGAGGGCGCAGGAAAATTCCACCTGCACCGCCATTTTGCCGGCCACGCGGCCACCGCCTTTCATCAGCCAGGCCGAAGCCAGGCGTTCCATCAGTGTAATTTCGATATCCAGCCGGTTGCTGGGCAGCACCTCGCGTTTGAATTTAGCGGCGAAAATGCGGGCGACCACCGGCAGGGCTGGCGGCGATTGGGCATCCGCCACTGCAACGGCCAGTTCGCCGATCAGCAGGGCGCCGCTCTGAAAGATTGCCTCGCAGAGAATGGCCCCCGGCACGATGGGCCGCCCCGGATAATGGCCGGCAAAGACTGGCCAATCCGGCGCGAAGGTGACAGCGGTATGGATGCTGTTTTCACCGCGCCCACAGATTTCATCGACAAACAAAAAAGGCGGGCGGTGCGGCAGGCGGGCGAGG
>DOMU01000017.1:2291-2921 GCA_003509305.1 Desulfobulbaceae bacterium
TGGCCGCTGGCGAGAAACAGCACGGCCCGCGCCACTTCTTCCGCCGTGCCGAAGCGCCCGGCAGGCACCATCTTTTTGTATTCCTTGACTTGGGTTTCGCTGAGATCGCCGATGAAATCGGTGGCGATGAAACCCGGCGACACGCAGTTGACGGTGATTTTCCGTTTTGCCACTTCCTGGCACAGCGAGCGCGCCAGGGCGACCTGGCCGGCCTTGGAGGCGGCGTAATTGGCCTGGCCGGGAAAGCCGAGGCGCCCCATCGGCGAGGTGATGAAGATGACACGGCCATATTTCTGCTTCAGCATCAGAGGCAACGCCAGCCGCGTCATGTTGAAGCCGCCGGTCAGGTTGATGTCGAGGACGCGCCGCCAGTCTTCCTCTTTCATCATGGCCAATATNNGGCGTTGTTGACGAGGATGTCCAGGGTGTCAAATTCTTCTTCCAGGGCGGTGCAGAATGTGGCCGCCGCCTGGTAGTCGCTGACATCGAGTTTCTTCAGGCGCAGACGTGGCCCGTGTTCGGTCATGGCCTGGCGAAATTCGCTGGCCGATTTCTCATCGCCGCCATAGACGCCGATGACGGTGGCGCCCCGCGCCAGGAGGGCTTCGGTGACGGCGCGGCCAATGCCCC
>DOMU01000101.1 GCA_003509305.1 Desulfobulbaceae bacterium
ATGATCGCGCCTTTACCGAACTGGCGCTGGATTTGGCTGATGGCGTTGTCAACGCTGGTCGATTTATCTTTTACCGCTTCGGCCATGGGAATCTCCTGTTTTTGATGGGATGGAAAAGACGCGCGGTTTTTCTACCACACTTCGGGCTGGTTTGGAAATGCTCGGCCTTCAATTATCCGTCCACATCTCGCATTGCCCGACAACGATTGCGATTGTGTCCTCCATGCCCTCAGGCGGGTACTTGTATTTTTTCAGCAGCTTCTTGACCATCCGGTGCGGACGGATTCAGAAGCGCTCCCCATCTTACGGGCGTCAATGAACAGCGTCTTGTCTTGCGGCGCCTTGTTGCGGCTGATGAACCGGAACGACACGGGAATCTGCGCGGTGCAGAGCCATTATTGAGACGAGCATACCAAATTCACCTCGAGCAGTTGACTGACTCGGGCGTGCAGGGCGATGGCCGCTGTATCGACGCGCAGAATGCGTTCGCCGAGTGATACCAGGTGGCAACCCTGGGTGGTCAGCGCGGCGATTTCCGCATCAAGCCAGCCGCCTTCCGGGCCGATGAAAAGCAGATAACGACGGTCGGGTTTGACCAATGTGGCAAGCGGCGCGTTTGTTCCGGGATGGGCGAGGATCATCGCCTGGTAGCGGTGGGCAAGCCCCGGAAGGGTGTCGCCAACAAAGCGCGCAAAGGAGCGGTGGAAATGTACCTCCGGCAGCCGCGTATCGACCGCCTGTTCCAGGCCACGCCGCAGGTGTTGGCGATAGTGCCCTTCTTTAATGAAAGACGATTCCCAGAAGCTTTTTTCAACGCGAGCCGTGTCAAGAACATGCAATTCGCCGATACCCTGCGAAGTCAATTGGCTGCTCAGGCGGCGCATCATGATCGGGCGGGCCAAAGCCACCACCAGGTCGATCGGCGGCGGAGGCGGCGATGGTGTATCGAGGGTTAGGCGCAGCACCGCTCGGCGTGGATGCTTTTCGTTCAGGGTAATAATTTCGCCGTAGCCAATGGCGCCGCCAATAATACCGCAACGCAGGCGGTCGCCGGGACCAGCCCGCAGCACTTTAACGATATGGCTGGCGCGGGCATCGGTAACTTCAAGCAAATCACCAACGACTTCTCCGGCTTCGGCGAGGATGATATTCATCGAGTTACCGTTTGCCCGTTCTTTTCGGATTGGTCGGGTTTGGCACGTTTATCATACATTATGCCATGCGTGTTTCCCGTAGCGGACGAAATCAATGTCTCCCTGAATTTCAATAATTCAGGCTGCCGTCGGCCTGTTCCTCAACGCCGACCAAAACGATGCCGGCCTTGTTGGCCTGGGCGATCATCTCGTCGCGGTCAAAAATCAGTGATTGTCCGGCTTCGACGGCCAGTACCGCGCCTTTGACCGCGGCCAGGGTCTGGATGGTTTGCGACCCCGTGGCCGGCAGGTCGAAGCGGAAATCCTGGCCCGGTTTTTTCACCTTGACCACCACCGCCTTTTCTTTTGCCAGTTCGCCGCCGCGCCTGATTGCCGCGTCGGTGCCTTCGATGGCTTCGACAGCTAAGACGGCGTGGTCGCGCACAATCACGCACTGACCAATATCGAGAGCGCCGATCGCCCGCGCTTTGGCAAAACCAAAGGCGATATCGTCGCGCTGTTCAGCGCTTGGCCGCTTCTTGCCAAGGACGCCGGCGGGGAAGAGCAGATGCTTCAGGTACATGGTCGATTCTTTGACCGTGATACCTTCTTTGGCCAGGGCGCGGGCCACCGCCCGCAGGATGTGGTCGTCCTGATGGACGCGCATTTCGTTCCACAGGGCCAGGCCACGCAAGTCGGGGAAGACGTTGGTAAACATCTTGGTTTTCGTGATGGCACCGAGCAAGACTGTCTCGGTAACGCGATTGGCCCGGAAAAAATCGAGCATTTTACCGAACTGCCCCAGCTTGACCCAGCAGCACAGATCGGCGAGAGCCGCGGCTTCCGGCGCGGTCTCTCCGGTGTGAGCGACCAGGGCCACGCCGCGACCGGCCTTTTTCGCCGCCTCAATAAAGAGCAGCGGAAACTGGCCGCCACCGGCGATAACGCCAATGCGGGAAGAATCAGCCATAGCGGTCATAGGCGCGCTCAATTCTTCTCCGTGACGCGCCGGACGACACCGCGTGATGAATTCTTTATAAAATCAACAAGATGGAGCGCTTGCGGGCAGCCTCCGGCCACCACTTTCGCTTCTTCCAGCGCCTCTTTCAGCAGCAGCTCCGGCGAACGGAAAAGAACCCGGTACACCTTGTCGATTTGCGCCAGCGTCTCTTTGCTGAAGCCGTGGCGCTTCAAACCGATGCGGTTCAGTCCAACAATGCGCAGTTGGTTGCGGGTGCCTTCGAGCAGCATATAGGGCGGCACATCAAGATTGATGCCGCTCATACCGCCGACGTAACAGTAGGCGCCGATGCGGCTGAACTGCTGCACCGCCACCACACCGCCCAGTGTGGCGTAGTCTTCGATTTCGACATGGCCGGCCAAAGTGGCGACGTTGGCCATGATGACGTGATTGCCGATGCGGCAGTCGTGAGCGACATGACTATAGGCCATGAACAGATTGCCATTGCCGACCACAGTTTTGCCGTCGCCCTTCAAAGTGCCGCGTTGCAGGGTGGCGTATTCGCGGATTTTATTGTCGTCGCCGATATGCAGCTCGGTGGCTTCGCCCTGGTAGCTGACATCCTGTGGGTCGCCGCCCACCGCCGCGAACGACGAGATGACATTGCGCTTGCCGATGAAGGCCGGGCCTTTCACCGAGGCGTGGGCTTCGACGATACTGCCTTCGCCGATGTGAACGTGCGCGCCGATGACAGCGTAGGGGCCGACTTCAACCGTGCCGTCGAGTTCCGCCGTCTTGTCGATGATGGCGGTGGGATGAATGGGCATGAATTATTCCTTAATGAAATTGTAACCGTCGCCGCGATGGTGCGGTGCGGCGGTCAGGTCTCGCGCATCATGGATAAACGCTAGCATAAACACTTCACCGGGAGTGATCTGATAGATCGACCGGTAGCTTTCAGACATCTTCAGGCAACCGTTCAAGGAGTTGCTGCACTTCCCGTTTCGCCTGGGCCATAACCTGATTCCTCCCGCAATTGTCAGCGTATGAGATAAGCTAAGCGAACGAGGCCATCAGTTCGGCTTCGGCGACCAGGGCGCCATCGACATAAGCTTTGGCGTCCATAACCCGGACGGCGCGCCGCACCTTCAGCATACTCAGCTTGTAGATGAGTTGGTCGCCGGGAAAAACCGGCTTGCGGAAGCGGGCGCGGTCGATGCCAGCGAAAAAACCTATCTTGCCGATATCTTCCGGTGTGTCCCAGAAGGCCAGCAGGCAGCCGGTCTGGGCCAGGCCCTCTAAAATGAGTACGCCCGGCATCACCGGCTGGCCGGGGAAATGCCCCTGAAAATACGGCTCGCCCATGGAGACGTTTTTCAGTCCGGTGATGGTTTTTCGCGGTTCCATCGCCAGGATACGGTCAACCATGATAAAGGGATAGCGATGGGGGATCAGATTAAGGATGGCTTTGATGTCGAGATGTTCCAAGTCGTTCACTTCAGTCATTGTGCCCTCCTTTTGCTTTCAGCGCCGCCACTTCGGCGCGCAGTTTTTTCAGTTCACTGTACATTTCCGGCAGGCGCTGGTAGATGGCGCTTGCCTTCAGCCACAGCCGGGCGTCGATGGCCGGAAC
>DOMU01000076.1 GCA_003509305.1 Desulfobulbaceae bacterium
GGGCGGCCAGCCTGGAGCTGCGTCCTGAAGCGGTCAAGGGGCTCGTCATCCGCCCGCGGCTCAGCCTGACCTGGCTGACGGAGCGGGAAAACGGCGATGCCGCCCAGGTGGCGATGATCGGCGATACCACCCTGCCCAACACGCCGGAATACAGCCTCGGCTACGGCGTCGATTTCGGCTACGAGGCATGGGGGATCAACGCCGGAGTGAACGCCGTCACCTCCAGCGATATACTGACCAGCGACTGGCGACTGGATTCACCAACCAGCGGTCGCTATATTGAAGCGGGCAGCGGCACGGTGGTGAACATCAGCCTCGACAAAAAGCTTTACGCCTTCGCCGAGCGCGGGAAAATCAGCCTGCGCTTTGAGGCCAACAATATCTTTGACGGCGATAACGAAAGCTACCTCGACTATCCGAGGCCAGGCCGGAATTTCTACGCCGGCCTGCGCTACGAGTTCTGAAAGGTGAAATGTTTGCGCCCCGCCGTCCGTCCTCGACAGCGGGGTTTTTCATTCCCTTTTTTCTTCCAGCTCGGCACCGGTTTTATCCGATCGGAAACGGATAGCGTAGCCGAAGATGTAGGTGCAGACCGGCACGCCCAGGAGCAATCCCCAGAAATTGAAAAGTTTACCGGCGATAGTCAGGATAATTAAGACGATCACCGAGTTGATGCGCATGTACGAGCCGTAAATACGCGGATTGAGGACATACCCTTCAATGAGATGAATGAGCGTCACCAGCAGGATGGCCAGCAGCATGGTCTTCAGGCCGGAAACCTGCAGGGCGATCAGGCAAATCGGCACCGAACTGATGAAAACGCCGATGACCGGCAGAAAACTGCACAGAAAGACGATGACAGACAGAAAGGCCACATGCGGCGCCAAACCGAGCATGGTGATGCCTATGGCGGTGAGGATGCTGTTGATTATGGCGATGAACAGTTGCGCCTCTAAAGCCCGGCCGAGAACCAGCGAAAATTCACGGATATTATCGGCAACGCTCAGGTAGAGAAAACGCAGCCGGGTATTTTCCAGACCGCGCACTTCCGCCGCCAGATCGGGCAGGTCGAGGACGATGAGAAAGGAAAACAGCAGCGCCAGAAGAAACGACGAAGCCACCGTCGCCACCTTGCCACCGATGTCGCTGAGCGTACTGACATTNNGCCACCGATGTCACTGAGCGTACTGACCGCCTGATTGAGATTCTTCGCTCCGTCCTGCTCGCCGAAACCAAGAAACTGCTGCAACAAGGCGGCGGAAATCGAAGTGTGACCGTCCGGCGTGCCGCCTGGTGAACCGTTCGCCACGCCGCCCCCCGGCGCTTCCGGCAGAATCTTGTGNNCTTCCGGCAGAATTTTGTTCAGCATCGGATATTTGTCGATCAGGCTGGCGACTTCCTCATCAACACGCTCCAGGTACGAGCGGAACTGCCCGGCAAAAACCGTGGCCTGGGTTTTCACCTGCGGCACGAGAAAAATACCGACCATGGTCAGGGTGCTCCACAGGATCAGCGACACGAGAAGCACTCTGGGAATACGGGCACGGATGCGGCCGGCAAGCCGCCGCACGCCCCGCTCCTGGATATAGGAGAAGACAAAGGTCAGGAAGAGCAGCAGGAAGAACGAGCGAAGCAGCCAGATCACCCCGAACAGCATCCCCCAAACGACGATGGCGGAAACATAAGGGAGAATACGGTTCCAGGGCTGGGGCAGGTCGTGAAACAGGTTATCGTGGGTATTCATGAGAGGTCTTTTACCGCAAATAATTTTCCGTAAAAGCTTTTTCCGCGTCGAGGGTGCCGATCATCAGCATTTCCTCGCCGGTCTTCAGCGGTTCAAGCGGGTCTGGGTTGATGCGGGTCACGCCGTTGCCGATGATGGCGATGACGCTGCACGCCGCCTTCTCGCGGATACCGCTTTCCGCCAGGTTTTGACCGACCAGCGATGCTGGCGCCGGATAGCGGAAAATGTTCAGGCCCTCGGTCAGCATCAAAAGCCTTCCAGGAGTCAGGATATTTATGATGGTGCTGGCGGCCATTGAGGCGTGCGACATCACCAGATCAGCGCCGACGCTGTGCAGGACGTTGATATTGCGGTCAAAGGTGGCGCGAGAGATGATCTGGATGTCGGGACGCAAGCGGCGGCAATAGATAGTGAGATAGATGTTCACCTCGTCGCTGTGCGTGGTGATGATCACCGATGGCGCTTTAGTGATGCCCGCCTGCACCAGGGTATCGTGGTCGGCGGCGCTGCCAATGATATAATTCTCACTATCGACGCCGGGCCGGTGCGGATTTTTCTCGACAACGCGATAAGGCACGTTTTCCTCGCGCAAGGTCTTGGCGGCGGCCCGGCCGACCCGGCCACCGCCAAGAATCAAAACCGGCGCCTGCGTGGTTTTCCGCTCACCGATGAAGGCGTCGTAAGCGGCCAGTTGCCGCTCCGAACCGGCCAGCACCAACACGGTGCTCGACTCCAGGCGGGTGTTCGCGGTCGGCAAGGTGAAACAGCCTCGATCCCACAGGCCGACGACATTCAGCCCGGTTTTCTGCCGCAGGGCGATCTCCTGGATGGTCTTGCCGGCCAGGCTGGTGCGCATGACCGGTGATTCGGCGATGACCAGATCCTCGAAGTGGCCAATCATCGTTGAGCGTGACGAACGGCCAAGGCTGCGCCGGGCCAGGGCTTGTCCCAGCATATCCATGAATTGGAATGGCATCTGGCAGCCGGCCAGCCGCAGGATGTCAAGAGAGTTTTCCAGATCAGCGCTGGCGACAATCGGCACCTTCGGCGCGACCTGCCGCACCGTGAAAACGGTGGCGGTGTTTTTCATGTCGCCGTTGGTGGCGATAACCATGGCCGCCGTCCGCACCGAGGCGTTTTCCCAGGTGCGCGGGTCGTCGAGGTCGCCCAAAAGCACGGTATAGCCCTGATCGGCCAGGTCGAGCACTTGCTGCATATCGGGGAGGATCAGGGCGTAGCTGTGACCGTACTTCTTCAGCCGTTCGAGCAGGGCTATGGCGATCGGACCAAAATTCGTGAGCAGGACATGACCTTGTACCTGCCCGTTCAGCTTGCGCGGGACGCGGGATTTGTTCTGGGCGTCGAGCCATGGAGCGTAAAAAAACTGGATAAAGGTAAAGGGCAGCATGATCAGAAAGAAGATGATGCCGGTGATGAGAACCAGAATGGAAAAAGCCTTGCCAAAATCTTCGTTGAAAGTGATGTCACCGAAGCCGAGCGTGGACATGACCGTCATCGTCCAATAAAACCCGGTAATCATCGAATAGTCTCTCCCCTCATACCGCATGATGACGTTAAAAATCAGGCTGTAGGCGACAATCAGGGCGAAGAGCAGCAAAAGAAACTTGCTCAGGAAGCGGATGTTGCGCTCGGATTTTTTATTGTTCAGCAGGAGAGATAACTGCGCGAGAAGAAATTTCATAGCGGGTGATAAAGAGAGGAATGATGCTCGTTATGAATTGCAGCGCTGTCTCTGGTAAGGAAGGGGACACTATACCAAAGTGAAGATTTTTTCCCAGATTGACGAACAGGCCAGGCGGTTCAGGCGCGACTTGAGGGGAAAAGGTGGTCAAATACCCGTGGGGATGCTATAATATACAGTTTCTCACCGGGCATATGCAAAGGATAGCACGCGAAACATCCGTCCCGGCCTCACAATCAAGATTGAAATTTTCCCGCGCCTCCATTCACCGGTGCCAACGGTCGGATGGTTTCAGCCCTGAAGACGAAGGAATAAAAAATGCGATCGGAGTTTCTTCCCTTTTCCAAACCCTCCATCTCTGAAGCGGAGATAGGGGCGGTTGCCGATGTCCTGCGTTCCGGCTGGATCACCACCGGGGCCAAAGCGGCGGCCTTTGAGGAGGCTTTTGCTGATTATTGCGGCACACCGGGCGCTGTGGCCCTGGCTTCCGCCACCGCCGGAATGCACCTGCTTTTGGCCGCCATGGGCATCGGCCCGGGTGATGAGGTGATTACGCCGTCTTTAACCTGGGTTTCCACCGTTAACCTCATTCAGCTTGCCGGGGCGAAACCGGTATTCGCCGACATTGACCGCGACACGCTGATGGTGTCCGCGGAAACTATCGCGCCTCTTATTTCCGAACGTACCCGGCTGATCATCCCGGTGCATTATGCTGGCGCCGCCGCCGATTTAGAACCGTTACGGCAACTGGCCGCCGCCCACAATATCCCCTTGATTGAGGACGCCGCCCATGCCGCCGGCACCGAATACCGAGGCGAGAAAATCGGCCGGCGGGGCACGACAATTTTCTCCTTTCATCCGATTAAAAATATCACCTGCGGCGAAGGCGGCATGTTCTGTTCCGACGATGCCAGCCTGCTCGAACATATCCGCCGTTTGAAATTTCATGGCCTTGGCGTCGACGCTTTTGACCGCAGTATGCAAGGCCGGTCGCCGCAGGCCGAGGTGATTGAGCCGGGCTTCAAATACAACCTCACCGACATGGCGGCGGTCTTGGGCTTGGGCCAGTTGAACCGTCTTGATGAATTTAACAAGAAGCGGACAGCGCTGGCCGAACGCTACTTGGAATTACTGGCCGATATTCCTGAAGTGCTGCCGCTTGGTTTACCAGACTACCCGATGCGTCACGCCTGGCATCTTTTTGTGGTTCGCCTCGACAGCGACAAAACGGCCATGACGCGGGACGAGTTCATGGCCAGGTTGAAAGAGCGCAATATCGGCACCGGCATCCACTTCAAAGCGGCGCACCGGCAGCGCTACTACCGCGAAACCCTGGGCCTGCCCGAAGGCGTTCTGCCCAACACCGAATGGAATTCCGACCGCCTCTGTTCCCTGCCGCTCTTTCCTGATATGAACATGGAAGATGTTGATGACGTGGCCGAGACGATAAAAGAGGTGTTGGTATGACAACACCAGAATTTTCCGTGGTTATCCCGGTTTATAACGAAGAGGAAAATCTGCCCGAACTGATTGACCGTTGTTTCACCGTCTGCCGCGGCAGCGGGCGCGATTTCGAAATTATTTTTGTCGATGACGGCAGCCGCGACGCTTCACGGGCCATGCTGCTTGCCGCCGCCGACCGGCACGCCGAGATCATCACCATTATTCTCAACCGCAACTATGGCCAGCACGCCGCCGTCTTCGCCGGTTTAGAACGGAGCAAAGGCGAAATCGTTATCACCCTCGATGCCGATCTGCAAAATCCCCCGGAAGAAATCCCCAATCTGCTGCGGGCCATGGATGAAGGTGTCGATGTCGTCGGCACGGCGCGCGAAAACCGGCAGGACAGCTTCTTCCGCCGGATCGCCTCCAGCGTTGTCAACCGCATGGTGCGTCAAGCCACCGGCGTCATGATGCACGACTACGGCTGTATGCTGCGCGCCTACCGGCGGCCCATCGTCCAGGCCATGCTGCAATGCTCGGAACGTTCCACCTTCATTCCAATCCTGGCTAACAGTTTTGCCGGCAGCACCGCCGAAATTCCGGTTCGTCATGCGCGGCGCGAAAAGGGGCAATCCAAGTACAGCCTGTTGAAACTCATTTCGCTGCAATACGATCTGCTCACCTCAATGTCCACCTTCCCACTGCGCCTGCTTTCTTTTTTTGGCGCCGTCATTTCCCTGTGCGGTATCGCCTTTGGTGTTTTATTGATACTCTTGCGCATCTTCTACGGCGACTCGTGGGCCGCCGAAGGTGTCTTCACGCTGTTCGCCCTGCTCTTTGTCTTTATCGGCGCCCAGTTCATCGGCCTCGGCCTGCTCGGCGAATACATTGGCCGCATCTACCATGATGTCCGCAGCCGGCCACGGTATTTTATTCATGAGATCAGAGGCGCGGAGGATGCAACACCGCAACCACAGTGAAGGCCCCCCATGACGTTTTGCTTGCCGCGCTCGAAATGACAATAATGGTGGTTTATATCCGCTGATAAATAGCCACGTGAATGCTATTTAATTTTTATGCAAAAAATTCAGGAGTACAGCATGAAAGCAGTTGTTTTAGCCTATCATAATATCGGATGCGCTGGCATTAAAGCTCTGCTGGCCCTTGGTTATGAAATAGCGGCCATTTTCACCCACCGCGACAATCCCCAGGAAAACACCTGGTTCGATTCGGTGGCGGAATTGGCCGCCACGAACAATATTGCCGTCTATGCGCCGGAGGACATCAACCATCCGCTGTGGGTACATAAAATCCGCGAGATGCGGCCCGATATCCTTTTCTCCTTTTACTACCGCCATATGGTCGGCCCGGAAATCCTGGCCTTGCCGCCGTCGGGCTGTATCAATCTGCACGGTTCGCTTTTGCCCCACTACCGTGGCCGCTGCCCGGTCAATTGGGTTTTGATTAACGGGGAGCGGGAAACCGGCGTCAGCCTGCACTATATGACCGCGAAAGCCGATGCCGGCGATATTATTGGCCAGAGAAGCCTGCCGATTGATGATGCCGATACCGCTCTCAGTCTGTATGGCAAACTGGAGCAGGCGGCGGTGGCCCTGCTTGATGAGGAGTTGCCAAAAATCAAAACCGGAAGCAACCAGCGCCTGCCCCAGGATGAGACAAAAGCCAGCTATTTTGGCGGACGCGGCCCGCAAGACGGAGAAATTGACTGGCGGCAAGGCGCCGGCGCCGTCCGCAATCTGGTGCGGGCCGTGACCAGACCCTATCCGGGAGCTTTTAGCCACCTGGTCGATCGCAAGTGTATTCTGTGGCAGGCGAGTGTCGCCCCGCGCTCGGAAAACATACCGCCAGGAACCGTCATCGCCACTCATCCACTGACCATCGCCTGCGGCGAAGACTCGCTGATCGTCGAGTTTGGCCAGCTCGAAAATGGCGTCTACCTGAATGGCAATCAACTGGCCAAAGAACTAAATCTGGCGGTCGGGATGCGTTTGGGTGGCCAAGCTGACACTCTCGGCAAACCGGCACCAAAAAAGCATGTCCTCATTTTGGGCGTCAACGGTTTCATCGGTAACCACCTCAGTCAGCGGCTCTTGGACAGCGGCCATTACGAAGTGCATGGCATGGATCTGGGCGCGGGCAGTATTCAGCACCTGTTAGGACAAGCCGACTTCCATTTCACGGAAGGAGATATTTCGATCATGCGCGAATGGATCGAATACCACGTCCGTAAATGCGATGTCATTCTGCCGCTGGTGGCCATTGCCACACCGATTGAGTATGTCAGAAATCCCTTGCGGGTTTTTGAACTCGACTTCGAGGAAAACCTGCGCGTCGTCCGCTACTGCGCCAAGTATGGTAAGCGTTTGATTTTCCCGTCCACCTCGGAAGTATATGGCATGTGCCAGGATGACGAGTTCGACGAACAGCGCTCCAATTTCGTCCTTGGCCCGATTCATAAGCAACGCTGGATCTATTCGTGCAGCAAACAGATGCTCGACCGCGTCATCTGGGCCTATGGCTCCAGCGAAGGACTGCCCTTCACTTTATTTCGCCCGTTCAACTGGGTCGGGCCAAAACTCGATTCTCTTCAGTCGGCACGCATCGGCAGCTCCCGCGTCATCACCCAGTTCATTTTGAATTTAGTCGAAGGCACGCCGATCCGTCTGGTTGATGGCGGCGAACAAAAACGTTGTTTCACCGATGTCCGCGACGGTGTTGAATGCCTGTTCAGAATCATCGAAAACAAAGACAACCGTTGCAACGGACGGATTTTCAATATCGGCAATCCGGATAACGAATACAGTATGCGGGAACTGGCCACCATCCTGCGGCAAAAATTCGCCGGCCATAACCTGCGCAACCATTTTCCGCCGGACGGTGGCATCGAAAATATCGAAGCGCTGGCCATGTATGGCGCCGGTTATCAGGATGTGCAGCATAGAAAGCCATCCATCAAACAGGCCCGGACAATTCTCGGCTGGGAACCAAAAGTACCGTTTGAGGAATCGGTCGGCACCACTTTAGACTATTTCCTTGACGATCTGGTCGGCTCCCTGCCGTCGCCAAAATGAACCGCGTCGGCCTGCGCGTTGATGTCGATACCCTGCGCGGCACACGTGTTGGCGTGCCTAATCTGCTTGCCCTGTTGGCGCGGCAGCATATTCACGCCACCTTCTTTTTCTCGGTTGGGCCGGACAACATGGGGCGCCATCTGTGGCGGCTGCTGCGTCCCGCTTTTCTTCTGAAAATGTTGAGGACGCGCGCAGCCAGCCTCTACGGCTGGGATATCCTCGTGCGCGGGACACTATGGCCGGGGCCGGAAATCGGCAGGCGTTGCGCTGGGATCATCCGCCAGACCGCCGAGGATGGCCATGAGGTCGGCCTGCATACCTGGGATCATCAGCGCTGGCAGTCGCGTTTGACGCGTTTGAGCGGGCCGGAACTCGAAAGCGAAATTCGCCAGGGATACGAGGCACTGAGCGCTATTCTCGGCCAAGCGCCGGACGCTTTCGCCGCCCCAGCCTGGCAGGTGACGCCGGAAGCCCTGACAATTCTCGAACAGTTCCCCTTCCGTTTTCAATCCGACTGCCGGGGGCAGGCCCCCTTTAGGCCAGTTATCGACGGGCGGCGCTACACCCATGCGCAGGTACCAACCACCCTGCCCACCTACGATGAACTGGTTGGCGTCTCCTGCACCGCCGAGACGTACAACGAATACCTGCTCGGCCTGATCCAGCCCGACCGCTGCAATATTTTGACCATTCACGCCGAAGTGGAGGGGGGGGCCTGTTTTAATCAATTCTCGGACTTTTTACAGAAAGCCGCGCAACGGGGCATTGTGTTTACGCCTTTGGGCAAAATGTTGCCACCCGACAACGCAATCCCGGAGGCGGGCATGACACGGAAAACATTCGCCGGCCGCGACGGATGGCTTTCTTATCAAGAGGTAGAGGGGTGTGGTCGCAATGAATGATCTGAACCGGCAACCAGCGCGGCACAATCCGTTTGTTTATGCCCTGTTGCCGCTGGCATTTTATTTACTCGCCTATTTCCTGCCGTTAGGGGCGCGTGATCTTTTTGTGCCCGATGAACCACGCTACGCGGAAATTCCGCGCGAGATGATTACCAGCGGCGACTGGACCGTTCCGCACTTCAACGGCCTCCGCTATTTTGAAAAACCGCCGTTTGGCTATTGGGTACATGCCCTATCTCTAATCCAGTTTGGGGAAAGAGAGAATATTCCTTGGTTACAGGGAAAAAAATTGACTTCCGCTGAGAGGATGCGCAATCCAGATGATGAGTTTGCCGTGCGTTTGCCGCAAGCGCTGGCCGTCGCCCTGTCGGCGGCCTTGATTTTCCTCTTGGCCCCAAAAAATGCCTGGCAAACGGCAAACGGGCACAGGCATTTTGCCCCGGTCGCCGCCACCCTGATCTTTCTTTCGAGCATTGAAGTCTTCGCCGTCGGCAATACCGCCGTGCTCGACAGCCTGCTGGCGTTTTTACTCACCGCCTGTACCGCCGCTTTTTATATCGCGACCAAAACAACGAGAGGAAGCGGGAACGAAAAAATTTGGCTGGCCATCGCTGGGCTGTTCTGCGGCCTCGCCTTTTTAACCAAAGGCTTCCTCGCCTTCGCCGTGCCGGTGTTGACGCTTGCGCCTTATTTACTGTGGCAGCGCCGTTATACTGATATTTTCCGTATGGCCTGGCTGCCGATTCTGGTCGCCGTGCTCGTCGCCTTGCCCTGGGCGGTGCGTATTCATCTGCGGGAACCTGATTTCTGGAACTTCTTTTTCTGGAACGAGCATATCCGCCGTTTCGCATCAGATAATGCCCAGCACAAAGAAGCCTTCTGGCCGTTCCTGCTGTCGGTGCCGGCCCTGGTTTTTCCATGGACATTTTTGCTCCCGGCGGCGGCGCTCGGTATCAAAAAGCTGTGGCGTGAGCAGGGTGAATTACCGTCGCTCCTCAAACTTTGCCTGTGCTGGCTATTTATTCCTCTGCTCTTTTTTTCCCTATCGNNTTATCGAGCGGCAAATTACTCACCTATATCCTGCCCTGCTTTCCGCCCTTCGCCATCCTCATGACCGCCGGTCTGCTGCGGGTTTTACGCCCCGACGGCTACGGGCAAAGCAAACTGTTTCAAGCCGGCGTCGTCATCAATGGCCTGTTATCGGCCTTGGTACTGATCGCCTTTGTCGCGCTGCAATTTTTTAGTTTTCATGGTTTCCGGCCCTACAGTGAAACCTGGCAGGTCATGGTCATCGCCTGCGGCCTGCTCTTTTCGCTTGTCTGCTGCTGGTATTCATATCGAGGGAAAAAAGCGGCGGCAAAAATTGTCGCTACCGGCATCGCCCTGCTGCCACTCTATTTTATGGCCCATCACCTCCTGCCGGAAGCAACTACCGAGGTCAAAACCCCAGGCCCGTTCCTCACCAAAAACCGCGCCAGCGTCATGCCGGATGATATTATCATCGCTGATGGCGATTCCGCTGGCGCCGGCGCCTGGTATCTGCGCCGCGACAATATCTATGTGCTCGGCTATCCTGGTGAAATGTCTTACGGGTTGAGTTATCCAGACGCGAAAGCGCGGCGCCTCGATCTTGCATCGGCTGCCGCGCTGATTGAAAAAAATCCTGGGAAAGCGATACTCATAGCCAGGGTAAGATCATATGAAGCCTGGCGGGATAAACTGCCGCCGCCGCTCAGCCAGGAACAAGACGGCAAGAGAGGCTATGTATTTATCAGGTTCTAATCAGAAAACGGAATCACTATGTATCTGCCTCTGATTCTCTTTGGCGTGTTGTTGAATGCCGCCGCCCAATTGGCTTTGAAGCAGGGAATGCGTCAGATCGGCCATTTTGACTTTGTGCTGCAAAATATCAGCCAGGTTTTTTTCGCTGTCGCCGGCAATCCCTTTATTTGGCTGGGGTTATGCTGCTATGTGGTCAGTGTCGTCATCTGGCTCCTCATATTATCGAGGGTCGAGGTCAGCTACGCATATCCATTGCTTTCTGTCGGTTATATCGTCACCGCCAGCGCTGGCTGGCTGTTTTTCCAAGAAAATATGAGCATGACCCGTTTGATGGGTATCGCTGTCATCTGTTTTGGCGTTTGGCTGATAACCAGGTCAGCCTAAAAGCGCCCTCGTTGTTACGTTCCGTTCGTTGCGCAATTCCTTCAGCTTGTCCTCAATCCGTTGTTGTATATAGGCGTCACTGGCCGTGCCAGGAGTATGCGCCTCCAGTTATGGAGGCGGCCACCCCGCAGGCCGCCGCCGTTTCGTCATAGTCTCCTGAGCGGAGTTCCGCTTTCCGCCGATTTCTGGTACATCCTCTGGCAGACTCTTAAGCGGCCACGGCACCATGCCACAAGTGTCCGCGAATCAACGCTATGGTTAAAAGGAGCGATATGTCCAGCGTTTTCGGTACCCTCTTCAAAATCAGCACCTTCGGTGAATCGCATGGCAAAGCGGTTGGCGTCGTTATCGACGGCTGCCCACCCGGCCTGGCGCTGACCGAAGCCGACATCCAACCGCAACTCGACCGGCGGCGTCCCGGCCAAAGTGCCCTGACTACCGGGCGCAAGGAAGGCGACCAAGTGAAAATCCTCTCCGGCACCGAAAAGGGCCACACGCTCGGCACGCCAATTGCCCTCTTGGTCTACAACGCC
>DOMU01000004.1 GCA_003509305.1 Desulfobulbaceae bacterium
CTGGCCGCCCTCGAAAACGAGGCCGCCGACTGACACATCCGCCCGCTGAATCGCTCTTTTTCATCCGGAGATGGCCTCGATAATTTGTACAAGCCTCTCAATGGGTCTAGGCATCATCCAGTTTATGCGGTATACCTTTTCCCATAATCGCGATTGCTCCCAGGTTGGTACTTTTCACTTTTTTCACACGCCGTCGTGCCACACTCAAAAAATTCGTTCACCACGAAAAACGAACTTGTCCGCGCCGAAATTATTCGCTTTTTGAAGCATTCGCCGCCGCCAATGCGCTCAGCCGTCATCGCCCTGCTGCCGGCGGCGAAATGGGCGATTGATTCCGGCTACCACCACCGCATCGCCAGCAACGACAACACACCGCTGAAGAGCTGGCGTTGCCTGTTGGCTTTGTTGTCGGCGATAGCCGTCATGCAGGGCGATTCAGCGATGCTGTTACAGGTATCGCGCGATCTGTTAATGATTGGCAACCGCATGGAGCCGCCGGAAGAGGTGCTGCGGCAGAGTTCCGAGGTGTTGCTGAAGGCACTGCGCGCCGACCTTTACCTGTGCCGGATGCGCAACGCCGATGGCAGTTGGGTGGCGCAGTTCTGCGACGCGCCGGGCATGGACAGCGTACCGATGATTCCACGGGTACTGGAAGAAGGCTTTGCCCAGCATCCGGTGGCGCAGGCGGTCACGCACCGAAACACTGATTTTGTCGTCTCAAACGATCTGCACGCCATCGAACAGGGCGGCCAATCCGTGGATTGTATGCTGTACCACAGCGGCTACCGTTCCCGCCTGGCCTTCATCCTGCGCCAAGGCCACAACCGCCCGCCCTTCGGCCTGATTCAGTTATATACCAAGCAGGAATACGGCTTTGAGGACTACGATGAAAATTTTTTGTCCAAATTCGCCAGCATCGTTTCCCTGACTGTTGGAAGACGTATAGCTGTTGCCAGAGACGCGCTTGAGAAAGCCGCCGGCGCCATGGCCCATTTCGGCAACAACGCCTTGAACATCATACGCAATCAGGCGGAATTCTGTGGGGAACTGATAGTCGATATCGAAGCCGGCTTGCAGCAGGCCCAGGAATTGGCCGCCGACACGCTGCGTCTGCTGCCGGCGGATGCCCTTGGACGCGCCAAAGTCGAGCAACTGGCGGCCAGCCTGCAACATTCCTCCGACCTGAACCAGCTTTCCGAGCAGCTTGACGGTGTTTTGAGTGGCGTCTCTCGCATGACCAATCTTATTGGCGCCCTGAAAAAATCCGTGGAAAAACCGCGCCTGATGCACTACCTGCTGGGAGAAAAAGTGCTGGACCTGGAATGACCACTCCCCTTGAAAAAACACTCCATGAAGAAGAAAATATCTCCCCGAAAAAGAAGCCCTTTTGGATCGCTTCCGGAAAAGCAGCAAATCTTGCTCAAAAATGCCAACAAACGCTCGCAAGAGTGCTTCGCAGCGGGAAAATATGAAGAAGCGCTCCAGGCCTGCTTGCAGGCCGTTCGCATTCTGCCGCAGCTCAACCAAGCCTGGGCGGATGCCGCCGCGAGCAGTGTTATGCTCGGGCGTTGGCAAGAGGGTATCCAATACGCGGAAAAAGCCCTGCGGCTTGGTTCAACGGCCCTGAATGTCTACGATGCCCTGGCCCATGCCTACACCGGGTTGAAAAACGAGGATCTGCGGACAAAATATGGGCGCATTGCCCTTGAAATGCGTGATAAAAGTTTTGGTGCCGAACCTCCTTTCCCCCATGATTTTCCGGCAACCCCGCCGCCGCCGTCTCCGGAAACAAGGCATCGAAACGTCATTGCCTTCTCACTTTTCGGCGCGCATTCCAGATACTGTGAACCCGCCGTTCTCAACGCCCAGGAGAGAGAAAAACTTTATCCCAATTGGACCTGCCGTTTTTATCTGGACGAAACCGTTCCCGCCCATGTGGTAAAACGGCTTGCGGAGGCCGGTTCCGAAATCGTGTTCATGGATGAAAATCATCCCGCCAAGAAATGGCCAGGCCCGATGTGGCGCCTCTACGCCCTAGAGGACGATCTCGACCGGGTCACCTTCCGGGACGCTGACTCCGTCATCACGAAAAGGGACGCCATGGCAACCGAGGCCTGGGTTGACAGCGGCCTGTTTTTCCATGCCATGCGGGATTCCGGCACGCACACGGAACTTCTTCTGGCAGGNNTTGTGGGGCTGCGTGGTCAAGGCGCTGCCACCGCTGTCGGTATTGATTGCCGATTATTTCAGTAAGCCGTTGAAATCCGTCCATTTTGCCGACCAGTATTTTCTGCGCTCTTACGTCTGGCCCTACGCCAGAAAAAGCCTCTTGCAGCATGATTCGATTTTCGGCTTCTTGAACGCGCAACCCTTTCCGGACGGCCCCACCCCCACCACCTTTCATGTCGGCTGGAACGAAGGAGGCTCCCGTTTCAGTATCCAAAGCAATATGCCGGAAGGCACGGTTGTGCAATGGGCGCTTTACCTTCAGGAAGAAGGGCGGGAAATTCATGTCTGCACCTACCCTGGAGTCGTGCATGACGGCCTGGTTTTTGGGCAGATACCGGATCGCTATGCGGCGCGCATCTCTGAAAAAACCGCGACGATCCGGACAGTGAACAGTGACGGGGCATAAAGACGGAAGGCAGCTT
>DOMU01000010.1 GCA_003509305.1 Desulfobulbaceae bacterium
AATATTCCCTCCCCCTTAACTCTTAACTTTTTCTCTTCTTCCCTTTATACTGGACTCGTTTGCTTTTTTGCTGAACGGAGGTATTTGTCAATCCTTCGCCTCTTTGCCCGCCATTTGACTACCAAAATAAAGGAGATTCATGAAGTTTTTCATTGATACCGCCAACATAGAAGAAATCAAAAAGGGAATGGCCATTGGCATGGTCGATGGCGTCACCACCAATCCATCGCTGGTGGCCAAAGAAAAACGGCCATTTATCGACATCCTGCGTGATATTTGCCAGGTTGTGCCCGGCCCAGTCAGCGCCGAAGTGGTGAGCCTCGACGCTGAAGGAATGTTGAAAGAAGGTAAAGAACTGGCCAAACTCTCCGACAATATCGTTATCAAAGTGCCGATGACGCCGGAAGGTTTGCGGGCCACCAGCGAATTTGCCGCCGCGGGAATCAAAACCAATGTGACCTTGGTGTTTTCGGCAATGCAGGCCATGCTGGCCGCGAAAGCCGGCGCCACTTTCGTCAGCCCCTTTGTCGGGCGGCTGGATGATACCGGCGTCAAAGGCATGGACATGGTCGAGGATATTGTCACCATTTTCGATAACTACGGCTATGAGACCGAAATTATCGTCGCCAGCGTCCGCAGCCCCCAGCATGTGCTTGACGCCGCCTTGATTGGCGCCGACATCGCTACTATTCCTTATAAGGTCATTGAGCAGTTGGCCCGTCATCCGCTGACCGACGCGGGCATTGAACAATTCCTGGCTGACTGGGAGAAACGCGCCAAGTAATATTTACAGGGTGAGTGTATGCGGTTCGACGGAATATCCATGATGATGGTACTGGCTGTGGCGTTGGCGCTGTTCAACGTCGCTCCAGCCTGGGCGGATATGTACCAATGCCGAGACAGGCGTGGCATCCAGCATTTTACCAATGCGCCATCCAGTGAGACTTGCCGTCCAGTGACGATGTGTCAGAAGCAAACGGTCTTTCCTACCGCCGTCAGCCGTTTTACCGAGCCTGACAATAGCCCCTTCGACGGCTCGATTTATTGGGCGGCCAGCCGCTACAGCCTTGATCCGCTTTTGATCAAAGCGATCATTCAGACTGAATCGGCTTTCAATGTCCGGGCGGTTTCCCGTCGCGGCGCCCAGGGCCTGATGCAGTTGATGCCCGATACCGCCCGCGAGCTGTTCGTCCGTAACCCCTTCGATCCTCATCAGAATATTGTTGGCGGCAGCCGCTACCTGCGGTCGCTGCTTGATACCTTCGGCGAAAATCTCGCGCTGTCACTGGCCGCTTATAACGCTGGCCCCGGCGCCGTGATGCGAGCCGGCGGCGTTCCAGATTTTCCGGAAACACGGAAGTACGTAGTCAGGGTATTAAAGAAGTACCGCAGCCTGCGCCAGGGCAGACGCGGATAACCTACCGGTCTTTTTTCCCGCTGTTCACCTTCTTTTCAGTCCCTGGCATCAAAGGTACATCTGTGCGCAAAGTCAGAGACTATTACGCCGTCAAGGCAAAAAAAGAACACTATCCGGCGCGGTCGGTTTATAAACTGGAGGAAATCCAGCAGAAATACCGGCTGTTGCGGTCTGGTGACGCGGTGCTGGATATTGGCTGCTTTCCCGGCAGTTGGTCGATGTTTGCGGGTGAGACGGTCGGTGAAAAGGGGCTGGTTGTTGGTGTCGATTTACAACAGGGACGGCAGGCGCCGCGCCTCGGCAGCGCCCCAATTCACTGGCTGCGTTTCGATATTCGTGAGCCGGATTTCCTCGCCGAAGTCAGGAAAATTCGCCCGGCTTTCAAAGTGCTTCTCTGCGATATCGCCCCGAAAACCACTGGCAACCGTTGGACTGACGCCCAGCAATCGCTGCGTCTGGTGCGCGTCAGTCTGAAGTTGGCGGAAACGCTTTTATCGCCGGGCGGCAATTATCTGACTAAAGTCTTTCAGGGCGAGGATGTCCCAGCCCTATTGCAAGAGTTGCGCCGGGCATTCGCGCTGGTTAAAGTGCTGAAGCCGCGAAGTTCACGGGCCGAGAGCCGGGAAGTTTTTATCCTGGCCATGAGCTATCGCGGTGGGGAAATCATCGCCCCGGAAGACGGTACGCCGCCGGTTGAGACTGGCGACTAAGGCGCCATCGTCCGCAAGGCGATACGTGACGACCATCATATAAAGGATTTTTATGTCAGGACATTCTAAATGGGCGAATATCAAGCGCCGGAAAGGGGCGGTGGACGCCCAGAAGGGCCGGGTTTTCACGCGGCTGATTAAAGAAATCATTATGGCGGCGCGGCTGGGTGGCGGCGACATTGACGGCAATCCGCGTCTGCGCAGCGCTGTGGCCGCCGCTAAGGCCGAGAATATGCCGAAAGACAATATCTCGCGTGCCATCAAGAAAGGCACCGGCGAAATCGCCGGTGAAGTCTATGAGGAAATCCTCTACGAGGGCTACGGGCCGGGCGGCGTCGCCGTTTTAGTACAGTGCACGACCGACAACCGCAACCGCACCGTCGCCGATGTGCGGCATTTTTTTGCCAAGAATAACGGTAACCTCGGCGAAAATGGCTGCGTTGCCTGGATGTTCGAGCAAAAGGGCCAGATTCAACTCGAGAAAAAGGATCTGAGCGAAGAGAAGCTGATGGATCTGGCGCTCGAGGCCGGGGCCGACGACGTCGCCGAGGAAGAGGAAAGCTTTCAGGTGCTGACCGCGCCGGAGGCCTTCGACGCCGTGCGCGAATCCCTGGAACAAGCCGGGCTGGCCATTGTCGAGGCCTCGGTGGCGATGATCCCGAAAACTACCGTCGAAGTAACCGAGGAAAATATCGCCCGTTCGCTGATGAAGTTGATGGACAGCCTGGAAGACCACGACGACGTGCAGAACGTCTATGCCAATTTTGATATTGACGACGCGCTGGTCGAGAGGATTTCATAAACTTTCCCATTTTTCTTGCAACGCATCCTAGGCATAGATCCCGGTTCTCGCGTCACCGGTTACGGTGTTGTTGACGCCGCGCCGGGGCTGTTGTCTTTTGTCGCCTGCGGCACCATCCGCGTTGCTGATTTGCCCACATTTGCCGGGCGGCTCGACGCGATTTTTTCCGGTTTGAACGAGGTAATTCAACTGCACCAGCCGCAGGTGGTGGCGGTCGAGGAAGTTTTTCTGGCCACGAATCCGCGTTCGGCTTTGAAACTGGGCCATGCCCGTGGCGCGGCGATGGTGGCGGCGACGCAAAATGGCCTCGCCGTCCGCGAATACAACGCTAAGGCGATCAAACAGGCGGTGGCTGGCTATGGCCAGGCGGAAAAGCGGCAGGTGCAGCATATGGTACGGGTTTTGCTGGGCCTGGCCGGCATCCCCAGCCAGGACGCATCCGACGGCCTGGCTGTGGCTATTTGTCATGCCAATCAATGTGACTATGGATCGCGGCGATGATTGCTTCGTTGACAGGTAAGATACAAGCGGTTTATGCCGACCGCTTAGTGCTGGATGTCGGTGGTATCGGCTACGAGGTCTTCCTGGCCACCGATGCCATCGCCCGCCTACCGGGACGCGGCGAGACGGTTTTTCTGCATATCCATACCCATGTCCGCGAGGACGCCATCGTCCTTTTCGGTTTTTCCGAAGAGGCGGAAAAGGAGTTGTTCCTGGCCTTGAAAACGGTTTCTGGCATCGGCCCGAAACTGGCGCTGGCCGCGCTTTCCGGGATGCGGCTGGATGATTTATGCCGGGCAATCGCCGTCGGCGATGTCAAATCCCTGACCACCCTTCCCGGTATCGGTAAACGTACCGCCGAGCGTATCTGCGTTGAATTGAAAGATAAAATCGTTTCGTTTGCCACCATGCCATCGCGCCAGGCTGTTCCANNGCCAGCCATGGCCACCACGACTGTTGCCGATGTTCTGTCGGCCTTGGTCAATCTTGGTTATGCCGACCCGGTGGCGCGGCAGGCTTTGTCCGGGGCGCGGGCGAAACTGGGCGACGAGGCTTTTGCCGCCCTGCGTCTTGAGGAAATGATCCGTGAAGCCTTGAGGGCATTGGCGTGAATATCGAGGAAAATGTCCAGGGCCGCGTGGTCAGCCCGCAGCCGCAAGCGCCTGATCAGGCCGCCGACCCGTCGTTGCGCCCGCGCCGTCTTGCCGATTATATCGGCCAGGAGCAGGTGCGCAAAAGCCTGTCGATCAGCATCCAGGCGGCCCTGAAGCGCCGCGAACCGCTCGACCATGTGTTGTTTCACGGTGTTCCCGGTTTGGGCAAAACGACGCTGTCGCATATCATCGCCGCTGAAATGGGCGTCAGTATCAAGGTAACCTCCGGCCCGGTCATCGAAAAGCAGGGCGACCTGGCGGCGATCCTGACCAGCCTGCAAGAGGGCGATGTCCTCTTTATCGACGAAATTCACCGTCTCAGCCACGTCGTCGAAGAGGTGCTCTATCCGGCGATGGAGGATTTTCAGCTCGATCTGATTATCGGCCAGGGGCCAGGAGCGCGTTCCGTCAAAATGGATCTGCCGCGCTTCACCCTGGTTGGTGCCACTACCCGCACCGGCCTGTTGACGCCGCCCTTGCGCGACCGTTTCGGCGTCATGCTGCGTCTGGACTTCTACAGTCCGGAGGAGTTGGTGGCAATTGTCCGGCGCTCAGCGGCGATCCTTGGCGTGAGCATCGACGATTCCGGCGCCCTGGAAATGGGCAGGCGCTCTCGTGGCACGCCGCGCATCGCCAACCGGCTCTTGCGGCGGGTGCGGGATTTTGCC
>DOMU01000045.1:0-147 GCA_003509305.1 Desulfobulbaceae bacterium
GTTCTGCCCCTACGGCATCGACACCGCCGAAATCACCATGATGATGCGCGAAATGCTGCACCTGGTCGGTATTGGCATCAACTGGATTCTCGAACCGGTCTCGAATTCGAACCGTACCGGCAACCACATGGGTTTGCAGCCGCACAC
>DOMU01000045.1:202-5610 GCA_003509305.1 Desulfobulbaceae bacterium
TTTATCACGCCGTCCGCCGATGTCTTCGCCGAGCCGGGCCTCTATACGGCCATGGGCTATCTGATTCTCTTTGAGACGCTGGGGATCGACTATACCTGGTCAACCTACGCCTCTGAGGGCGGTAACTTCGGTTTATTCACAAGCAATGAGGCGATGAAAAAACTCAANNGCTCAACGCCAAGATGTACGCCGAAGCCGAACGCCTGGGCGCCAAGTGGATTCTGGGCGGCGAGTGCGGCCATATGTGGCGCGTGCTGCACCAGTATATGGATACCATGAACGGCCCGGCCGATTTTCTTGAAGTGCCGCGGTCGCCGATTACCGGGACGGTCTTCAAAAACGCCGCCTCGACGAAGATGGTTCATATCACCGAGTTCACCGCCGACCTGATCAAAAACGGCAAGCTGAAACTCGATAAAAGCCGCAACAGCCATATCAAGGCGACCTGGCACGATTCCTGTAATACGGCGCGGGCGATGGGATTGCTCGACGAGCCGCGTTATGTCCTTGATCATGTGGTTGACTGGGTTGAAATGCCGGAAAACACCATCCGTGAGCAGACCTTCTGCTGCGGTTCGGGCACCGGCCTGAACACCGATGAGATCATGGAACTGCGTATGCGCGCCGGTCTGCCCCGCGCCAACGCCGTCAAGCATGTTCATGACAAGTATGGCGTCAATATGCTGGCCTGTGTTTGCGCCATCGACCGCGCCACCCTTACTTCGCTCATGAACTACTGGAATCCGGATGTCCGCGTTTGCGGCCTGACTGAGCTGGTGGCCAACGCCATCGTCCAGGAAGGCGAGACCCGCGAGGATCTGGACGACGGCCTGCGCACGCTCTAATCAATCCTGAAACAGAGGAGTCAACTTCATGTATAACAAAGGCTTAATCGTACCGGGGTTGGTTGTGTTCGTCTTTATCGCCACCTTCCCCTTCTGGTACAACGGACTGTCAGCCGGGCCGGTTCCCAAACCGGAATTGCCTCCCGGTGGGGAAAAGAGCTGCGTGGCGCCGGCGGCGGTCATGCGCGCTGAACATATGACTATGCTCAACGTGTGGCGTGACGAGGTGCTGCGCAATGGCGATCGGGTAGCGGTCGTGGTCGATGGCAAAGAGTATCGCAAGGGTCTGCAGACGGCGTGTATGTCCTGTCATACCGACCAAGAAAAATTCTGCAATACCTGTCATGCGTACACCGCTGTAAAGCCGTATTGCTGGGATTGTCATCTGACCCCGGCGAATATTGTCGCCAAGAAGGAGAAGCAATAATGGATAACAACAGACGTTCATTCTTGAAAATTGCCGGGATTACGGCTTTGGCTGGCATCGGCGCTCCGGTGGCGGCCCATCTCTCTTCGACTCCGGCGCTGGCCAGTGCCGCTCCCCAAGAGGGGCATAAAGCCGCCGCTGAATCCGGCGAACGCGGTGGTGTGCGTTTCGGCATGCTTATCGACATGCGGAAGTTCTATGGGCATCCCGACATGCTTGATAAAGTGATCGCCGCCTGCAACAAGGTGCATAATATCCCTCATATCGTCGACAAAAAAACCGGTGAAGCCGATCGCAAGAACGAGATCAAATGGATATGGAAAACACCTTACGCCAATGCCTTTCCCGATCAATCAGCGGTGCATTCCTCGAAGACCATTGCCGGAAACGATTTCCTTGTTCTCTGCAACCACTGCCAGGCACCGGCCTGCGTCCGCGTCTGCCCGACCAAGGCCACCTTCGTTTTGCCGGAAAACGGCATCGTTGCCATGGATTACCATCGCTGCATCGGCTGCCGTTTCTGCATGATGGCCTGCCCTTATGGCGCCCGCAGTTTCAACTGGGAGGATCCTCGCCCCTATATCAGCGAATACAATCCTGATTTTCCGACCCGGATGCGTGGTGTCGTCGAGAAATGCACGTTCTGCGAGGAACGATTGGCCTTGGGCCAGCAACCAGCCTGCGTCGAGGCGGTGCAGGACAGTGGCGCCATCGTTTTCGGCGACCTGAACAATCCTGAGTCGCAGATATGTCAGGTTCTGGCCAGGGAGAATACCATCCAGCGTTCTCCGGCCTATGGAACGCAGCCTTCAGTTTTCTACATCGTGTGAGGGTGTCATGATTGAAAAAGCATTAAAAGGAAGCCCACTCTACTGGGGCTGGCTGGCTTTGCTGCTGGTCTTGATGGCTCTGGGCGCCGCCTGCTATATCCGGCAGTTCAACTTCGGTATGGGCCTGACCGGCATGGGACGTGATTTGGCCTGGGGTTTGTATATCTCGCAGTTCACCTTCCTGGTCGGTGTCGCCGCCGGTGGGTTGATGCTGGTTCTTCCTTTCTATATTCATAACTACAAGGTTTTTGGCCGGCTGACCATTCTTGGCGAGTTCCTTGCCATCTCGGCTATCGCCATGTGCCTGATGTTTGTCATGGCCGATATCGGTCAGCCGATTCGCGCCCTGAACATGATTCTGCATCCGACGCCCAACTCGATGCTGTTCTGGGATATGGTGGTCTTGGTCGGTTATCTGACTTTGAACATCATCTGCGGCTGGGTCATCCTCACCGCCGAAAAAAAAGAGGTCAAGCCACCGAAATGGGTATATTTCTTCGTCTATGTGTCGATTCCGTTCGCGGTCTCGATTCATACCGTCACCGCCATGCTGTACTGTGGCCTGCCGAGCCGTCATTTCTGGCTGTCGGCGATCACGGCGCCGCGCTTTTTGGCCTCGGCCTTTGCCGCCGGCCCGGCCCTGATCCTGATCTTCTGCGTCATCATGAAGAAATTCGCCCACTTCGATGCCGGCAAAGAGGCGGTGAACAAGCTGATCACCATCATCATGTATGCGGCGATCATCAACGCCTTCTTCGTCTGCATGGAGTTCTTCGTCGGGTATTACTCGAACGTGCCGGGCCATATCCATGCGCTGGAATATCTCTTCTTCGGCTTGGAGCATGACGGCCATGTCTATAATAATCTGGTGCCGTTCATGTGGCTGTCGGTGATCATGTGTTTCGCCGGTCTGGCGGTGTTCAGCTACATGAAGCTGGTTAAAGTGCAGACTGATACCCTGGTGGTGCTTGGCTGCGCCCTGACTTTCCTGTCGTTGTTCCTTGACAAAGGGCTGGGATTTGTCCTCGGTGGCCTGGTGGTCAGCCCCCTGCACGAGATTGTCGAGTACTATCCAACGCTGAACGAGATTCTTGTCAGTGTCGGCATCTGGGCCACCGGCTTTTTCCTGGTGACGATGCTGTATAAGATCGCCGTCACAGTTGAGCACGAGGTGGAAGTGTAATCCCGCCGCCACCCTTTTTCAGTCGTATTCCCTGGGGCTTCCGGATTTTCCGGAAGCCTTTTTTTGTTATTTGGACTGATCGCACTGCATGAAAAACAAGGGGGTATCCCACATATAGGTGCTTGCGTATTCTTATACAACACGATATAGTGTTCTCCTGTTGCAACAACGGTTCAATCCGCTTTTGACATTTAGCCACATGATACATTGGAGATGAATTGTCATTGCGGGCGTGGCGAGAATCTCATGAAGATGAAAAAAGAGATTTCTCGTCGTCTTGCTCCTCGAAATGGCCGGGTGAAAATTTTGCTCATGCCGTGCGCGTCATCCTGCGCGTAGTCGCAGGACGCGTCATCCATATCGGGGCGGGGAATGAGCAATGGATTCCGCGACTACGCTTCGCTTCGCGCGGAATGACAACAAAATAGGAATAGCAATGGGATCACTTGTAAATTTAGGTGACGTGTCGAAACCTGTTAACACTTTGATTGAAAAGCTTCATGAAGCTGGGGTTGGACTTTTTCGTCCTCTGCAAATTGAACGTGTCGCTAAAGCGGAGGCCAAAGCGGCGCTCATCAAAGCTAAAAGTGATATTCAAATAAATGAATTACAGCAACGGGTGCTTTACCGTCTCGTAGAAGAAGAAACGAATAAGCAAAAGAATATGGAAGACATTGTTAAGCTGGCTGAGCCGAAGGTTTCTGAGACGGCGGATCCTGGCAAAATGGACAATGATTGGATTGTGAATTTCTTTGAAAAGTCACGCATCATTTCTGATGCGGATATGCAACAACTCTGGGCTAAAATTCTGGCCGGAGAAGCCAACAATCCTGGCTCATTTTCTAGACGCACAATCAACCTTCTTAACGATATAGACAAAGAAGACGCCAGTCTGTTCACGAAACTGCTTGGCTGTGCGTGGTGCGTGCATGAATTCACGCCACTTATTTTCGACTTTAGAGATGAGATATATACAAATCAAGGTATTGATTTTAGTCAATTGAACCATCTTGACACGATAGGTCTTATATCCTTTTCTCCTATGTCTGGCTACGTTATGCAGAATGTACAAGGCGAGCTTAATGCTGAGTATTTTAATGATCAGCTTCTCCTCGCTGTCCCAGAAAAATTTGAAAAAAGACCTAATGGAAAAAATATAAAAACAGGTTCTGTCCTGTTGACGAACGAAGGACGTCAACTAGCTGAGTTATGTGATCGTCAACCTATAGACGGGTTCTTCGACTATGTGAAAGACAAATGGAAAGACTATGTACTGTATTCAGAAAATTAGAACGCCTCAGGGTTCCGATTTGACATATCTGCGAAATGTAAACTGGCTTTATGTGTAAGCCATTGTCGTCCTAGTTTTTTAATTCAATTTCATGCCCTCCAGGAGAATGCTATGGATAAAAATGAAAAAACATCTGCGGAAGTTGCTTCACTTGCATCGGAAACATTTCGAGACTCTAATGCCAGCAAAATTGCCAAAAGGCTTGCTGGTAGTGCTTTGTCTCAAACGGGAAGTAGTAAAACAACTTCGCCAGCAATCGCCGAAGCTGCTGGAAAAGCTCTTGGTAATCCTCGCTCCAGCGAAACTACTGCACGATTGGCCGGTAGTGTTTTGACGCAAAAGCCTAAAAAGAGGCGCTAAATATGAACGCCTCACCTGAAAACTCCCCCCTCACCACCACCGCGGAAACGGTGCTTGCCCGCCGCTACTATCTGAAAGACTACGAAGGCCGCCCGCTGGAAGACTGGCGTGGCCTGTGCCGCCGCGTCGCCGATGCCATCGCCCAGATTGATGATGGCCAGCCGGAGTATGAACAACTCGGTGAAGACTTCTTTCAGATGATTTATCAGCTCGATTTTCTGCCCAATTCCCCCTGCCTGATGAATGCGGGGACGGATCTGGGGCAGTTGTCGGCCTGCTTCGTGCTGCCGGTGCCCGATTCGATGGACGGTATTTTCACCGCTATCCGCAACGGCGCCCTGGTGCACAAGACCGGCGGCGGCACCGGCTACGCCTTTTCGCGTTTACGGGCGAAAAACGCCGCGGTCCGCTCGACCCAGGGTGTGGCTTCCGGGCCGCTGTCGTTCGCCGCCGTCTTCGACGCCGCCACCGA
>DOMU01000135.1:0-2958 GCA_003509305.1 Desulfobulbaceae bacterium
AAGTCCACATTATAGGGTATCCCTGCAAGGGCGTCATCGACAACACCAAGGTCGCGGCAGCCCTTGAGGGCAAAGTTGAGCCGGGCCTGGTCAGCGCCGTGAAAGAAACAGAAGATACCCTCGAACTCAGCTTTCCCGATCAAACGATCACCCTGAAAAAAAACGACGTCGTGGCGGACAAGTGTTCCCGCTGCCTGTACCCCAACGCGGTACTCAGCGACACGTTCGAGGGGGAACAGCGCGAGCCGGTCGTCACGGAAGATCCCTATGCGGATCTGGAAGCCTTTGAAAAACTCTCCCTGGAAGAACGTCAGGCCTTCTGGGAAAAGGAAATGTCCCGTTGCATCCGTTGCTACGCCTGCCGCAACGCCTGTCCGCTCTGCGTCTGCCGCGACCACTGTGTCGCCACCAGCCGCGAGCCGCATTGGCTGAGCCAGGCCGACAGCACGCGGGAAAAGCTCTTCTTCCAGCTCATTCACGCCACGCATCTGGCTGGC
Source organism: Desulfobulbaceae bacterium (assembly GCA_003509305.1). Classification (GTDB taxonomy): domain Bacteria; phylum Desulfobacterota; class Desulfobulbia; order Desulfobulbales; family Desulfocapsaceae; genus UBA8130. Next base: position 498 of record DOMU01000135.1, read on the forward strand.
CGCTGCACCGGCTGCGGCGAATGCAGCCGGGCCTGTCCGGTTGATATTCCGGTTGGCCTGTTCAAAAGGACGATGACCCGCGCCGCCGCCAAAATGTTTGACTTCGAGGGCGGCGTCAATCCGGAAGCGGCTCTGCCTTTGCAGACCTTCGCCATGGAAGAACCAACCATCAAAGAGAGGGAATGGTAATGCCAGGGAACAAATTTCTTGCCACTGCTGACGTTGCCGCCTGGCTGGGCGAACTCTCGAAGACGATGCGGGTGTTCGCGCCGCGAACGGAAGGTCAGGCCGTTGTTTATCGCCAATTCGATGCCGCAAAAGGCCTGGAATTGGGCCGANNGACGGAGTCGGCCAAACATGTGCTTTTCCCGCGCAGTGAGGAGCTTCTGAGCTTCACCTACGAGCGCCCACCTTTTGGCGCGCCGGAAAAAGCCCAGGAAGGCGAGGCGCGGGACTCCGAGGTATCGCAGGTAAAAGTGCGGATGCCCGCCGACCCGCCGCCGACCGTTATTTTCGGTATGCTTGGTTGCGACGCCGGCAGCGTCACAACGTTTGACCCGGTCTACGACGGCAACAAATTCAAGGATGTCTACTATCTGAAAAAACGCCAGGCGACGGTTTTCATCGTCCGTGCCTGCGCCGAAGTGTTGTCCACCTGCTTCTGCAACTGGGTCGGCGGCGATCCGGCCAATACGAAAAACGCCGACGTGCTGGCCACGCGACTGGCCGATGGCTGGCTGCTGCAAGCGGTTAACGAACGCGGCGAGAAAGTGCTGGCTTCCCCGCTTCTGAAAGACGCTCCCGCCACGGCGGACGGCGAAGCGGCGGCCATCCACGGCAAGGCTCGGCAATCTCTGGGTGAGGCGCCAAATCTCAAAGGTATCGACGCCGCTTTGTTCACGCTGTTCAGCGACAACGATTTCTGGCATAAAGAATCCGCTGGTTGCCTGGCTTGTGGTACCTGTACCTATCTGTGCCCGACCTGTCATTGCTTCTCAATTACCGACGAGACATCGGCAAGGAATGGCGTGCGCCTGCGTTCCTGGGACACCTGCATGGCTTCGCTCTATACCCTTGAGGCCAGCGGTCACAACCCACGGGCCGTGAAATNNAGCCGCCCGCCTGCGCAACCGGGTCGGCCACAAGTTCGCGTATTTTCTGAAGAACAATGATGGGCAGATTTCCTGCTGTGGCTGTGGGCGCTGCATCAAGAGTTGCCCGTCAAGCGTGGATATCCGCCAGATCGTCAAAGACGCCTTGGTACAGGCCGCTTCGGTAGCTTCACCACCGCAACCGCAACCACCACCGCAGCCTGTCGCGGTCGCCGCCCCGGCCACCGCGCCAACCAAGGGAAAAGGACGCAAGGAGAAAGCCAATGGCTGATATTGCCAAGATACCGGTTTATACGCCGGACATGGCCAACCCGTACATGCCCTATGTGGCGACGCTGAAGGAAGTCATTCGGGAAACGCCAAATATCATGACCTTTCGCGTGGTTCTCGACGATGCCGAAGCCATGAAGAATTTTCGTCATGAGCCTGGACAGGTTGGACAGCTTTCGGTCTATGGAGTTGGTGAAGCGACTTTCGTCATCAATTCGCCGCCGACCCGCCGCGAGTTCATCCAGTTCAGCGTCATGCGCGCCGGTGAAGTGACTTCGGCCTTGCACAAGTTGAAGGCTGGTGACAAAGTCGGCGTGCGCGCACCGCTCGGCAACAATTTCGACTACAATGCCATGAAGGGGAAAGACATCCTCTTTGTCGGCGGCGGCATCGGCATGGCGCCACTGCGCACTCTGCTTTTGTACATGTTCGATAAGCGTGACGATTATGGCAAAATCACCCTGCTCTACGGCGCCCGCTCGCCGGAGGACATGGCTTTTGCCTATGAAATCGAGGAGTGGCGGAAAATGAAAAACACCGAGGTGGTGTTGACCATCGACCGCGAAGCCGAGGGTTGGAAGGAGCGCGTCGGCTTAATTCCCAACGTACTTCTGGATATGAACCCGTCACCGAAAGACACGGTGGCCATCACCTGCGGCCCGCCGATCATGATCAAGTTTGCCTTGCAGGCGCTCGACAAGCTGAAATTCAAACCGGAGCAGATCGTCACGACGCTGGAGCGGCGTATGAAGTGCGGTGTCGGCATCTGCGGTCGCTGTAACATCGGCGATAAGTATGTCTGCGTCGATGGTCCGGTCTTCACCTATGCCGAGCTGCGTGGCATGGTGGACGAGCTGTAAATTCTTTCTCGTTGTGTGAGGCAAATTGAAGGCGGTGGCCGCGGCTGCCGCCTTTTTTGCGCCTGGCCGCTGACCATCTTTTCAGATTTTTCCCGATGCCTTCTCCTTTCACCTTACTCAAAACCTCTGGCATGGCCCGGCGCGGTGAACTGCGCACCAGCCACGGCGTCATTCAGACTCCCGTCTTCATGCCAGTCGGCACCCAGGCCACGGTTAAAG
>DOMU01000135.1:3048-3531 GCA_003509305.1 Desulfobulbaceae bacterium
ATGCTGACCGACAGCGGTGGTTTTCAGATCTTCAGCCTGCGCGAATTGGCGAAAATCAGCGAGGAAGGCGCCGCCTTCCGCTCGCATATTGACGGCGCCAAACTCTTTTTAAGCCCGGAAAAGGCCGTGCATGTCCAGGAAGCGCTGGGTGCCGACATCATGATGTGTCTTGACACCTGTATTCCCTTTCCGGCGGAACGAAAGGAAATCATCGCCTCGACCGACCTGACCACGCGCTGGGCGCGGCGCTGCCGGGCGGCGCAAACAAAAGACAACCGTCTGCTCTTCGGCATCGTTCAGGGTGGCATGGATGCGGCCCTGCGACGGCAACACGCCCGCGATCTGATCGACGTTGGTTTTGACGGCTACGCCATCGGCGGGCTGTCAGTCGGCGAGGAAAAGGAGCGGATGCTGGCCATGATCGAGGCCTGCGCTCCGGTTCTGCCCGGCGATTATCCCCGCTACCTGATGGGCGTCGGCACG
>DOMU01000135.1:3586-4031 GCA_003509305.1 Desulfobulbaceae bacterium
TGGCAGGCTGATCATCAAGAACGCGCAATACCATGATGATGCGCGCCCGGCGGACGAGTCCTGCGATTGCTACACCTGCCGTCACTACTCCCGCGCCTATTTGCGGCATCTGTACATGAGCCGCGAGATTCTCAGCTACCAGTTGAACACCATACACAATCTGCATTACTATTTACGCCTGATGGCCGATATGCGCCAGGCCATCGAGGAAGACCGTTTNNGCCGCCTTCCGCGCCGATTTTTATAGCGGGCGCGGCGGTAACTGAGTATTTTTTCGCCATTGTCATGGCTTTCCGGTAAAAATGCCGGTTTCCTTTACCAATCTTGGAGGTTTTTGATGACAGGTATCACGTTTGCCACGGGCGGCAGGTGGAAAATTTTCGCCACAGGCCTTGCTTTAAGTTTTCTGACAACGGGCACCGCCTTTGCCGCTGATGGCGCCGGC
>DOMU01000222.1 GCA_003509305.1 Desulfobulbaceae bacterium
AGCCGCCGGTGCAGCCGAGGGCGGCGGTGAACTGTCCTTTGCCCGCTTCCGCCCAGACGCGGGCGCTGAAATGAATGAGCGGCGCCAGCAGCTCCAGCATCTTCGCTCCGGTTGGATTCTCGATCACATAGGCGGCGACCGCCGGATCAAGGCCGTTGCCCTGGCACAGACCAACAACCCAAAATGGATTTGGCAAGGCGCGCAGGTCGAAAATCATCTGGGCGTCGAGCGGCGCGCCGTATTTGTAGCCAAAGGAATACAGTAATACCCTGGGGCAGTCATTTTCCATGCCCGTCTCCCTGCTTGTTTGCCGCGTGGTTGAGGTTGACAATCATCATGGCGCCGTCTAGCCTTTTGTTTTCCGGCACACTGCGGCGCTGAACCAATGAATCATACCACATCCCGCCATTACCGCGACCACCATCGCCGTTCCCCTTGGCAAAGGATGCTGATTATTGACACGGAAAGCAACTCCCGATGAAAACAGCCACCACTCCACGACTTCTCCATCGCCAGACTGACGAAGGCGTTCTCATGGAAGTGATCGAAGACGGCGAGATGCGTTCACTCTATTTCAGTGGGCGGCATCTGCAAAGCCGCCAGTGGATTTCCGACCCGTCGGCGCTGATTTTGCCCTACACCTGGTACATGATGGCCTTCCCGCTGGTGCGCCTGGCTGAGCCGGAACGGGCGCTGATGATCGGCGTCGGCGCCGGTTCGATGATCCATTTCCTGCGGCGGCATTTCCCCGCCTGTGCCATCGACGCCGTCGATATTTCTTCTGATATTTTGGCGATTTCACGTGATTTTTTCGATTTGCGCGAAGATGATTTTCTACGCATTTATTGTCAGGATGGTGGCGCCTTTCTGCGGCAAAACGATACACGGTACGATCTGATTCTGCTTGATGCCTTCGATGGCGAGGGCATGGCCGCTGATCTCTACGCCGCGCCCTTTTTCGCGCTGACGAGGAAGCATCTGCGTGAGGACGGCATTCTCGTCTGTAATTTGTGGAGCAGCCAGGCATCAGTCCGGCGTGACGCTTTCCGGCAGTTGCGGCGGAGTTTTGCCGACACCATCTTTTTGCCGGTACCGGAGCGCGGCAATATGGTTTCTTTATCAGCGGCATTGGCCATGCCCTGGCGCGAAATCTGCGCCGATAACCCGCGTCTGCGGCAACTTTCCGACCGCTTTGGCCTCGATTTTGTCACCATGGCCGAAATAGCCAGGAACTACAATGGCGGCGAAGAAGGCCAGGGTGGTTTCTGGCGCCGCTTGCTGCGCGGTTGATGGCAAAGCAATCAGCGGTAAAACCAGCTCGGTTGGGTTGATTTATTTTTTTTCCTGATCTCTGACGCTATTCTCGCGTGGCATCCGACCTCGGTTGTGGTAAAAAATCTCCCGGCTTTGACCGCATCGCCGCTTAGCCGCGGCGTATCCGATGAATTTCCGAGGAGACAGACATGCAAGACACGAGCAAGGTACGGGCCATCGCCCTGATTGGACATGGACGTTGTGGCAAAACATCTCTCGCCGAGGCCATGCTGTTCACCAGCGGCAAGACCAGCCGCCTGGGCAGCGTCGATGGTGGCAACTCCTGCCTCGACTACGACGACGAAGAGATTTCCCGCCAGATGTCGATCAACACCGCTTTCCATCGCCTCAACTGGAAAAAACACGATGTTTACCTGCTCGATACCCCCGGCGACGATAACTTCCTGACCGAAACCATTTTTGCCGCCGCCGTTTGCGACGCGGCGCTATTCGTCATTGATGCCACCTTGCCGGTAAAAGGGCAGACCGTGCGCCTGGCCGATATAGCCTGCGCGAAGAACCTGCCGGCGCTCGTTGCCATCACCAAACTTGACCGCGAACGCGCCGATTTCTTCGCGGCGGCTGGCGAGGTCAAAGATAGCCTGCCGTTCAAAACGGCGATTGTCCAGTTGCCGATTGGCAGCGAGGACAAGATGCGTGGCGTTGTTGATCTGATCAGTCAGAAGGCGCTGTTCTTCGACGGCGACAAGGGGACTCTGACCGCTGGCGACATCCCCGCCGACATGTTGGACGATGTCGCCCTCTACCGCGAACAGCTGATTGAAAACGCCGCCGAAAACGATGAGGATCTGGTTGAGCGTTTCCTCGAAGAAGGCACTCTATCTGAGGAAGAGATTATCGCCGGTTTGAAGAAGGGCATACGCGAGGCGGCCCTTGTTCCGGTGTGCGCCGTAGGCGGCCTGCGCAACAGGGGGACGGCGGCGCTCCTCGATATTCTCTGCGATTATTTTCCGTCGCCGCTTGAGCGTCCGGCTGTTGGCGGCGTTGATGCCCAGGGGAGCGCCATCGTGCGGCCCTGCGCCGATGACCAGCCCTTTACCGGCTTGGTCTTCAAGACCATGGCCGACCCTTACGCCGGGCGGCTGACCATTTTCCGCGTCTTCTCCGGCATCTTGCAGGGTGATTCCTTTTATAACGCCACGCGCCAGGTCTCTGAGCGTTTCGGCCAGCTTTTCGTTTTGGAAGGCAAGGAACAGAAGCCGGTCGATGCCGCCGGGCCGGGCATGATCGTCGCCGTTGCCAAGCTGAAAGAAACCGTTACCGGCGACACCCTCTGCGCCTCGCCGCAGACGGCGATGGTATTGACGCCACCGGCACCCCTGGAACCGGTCATCTCCTTTGCCGTCTCGACGAAAAAAGGCGAGGAGGAAAAGCTGTTCGCCTCGATCACGCGTATGCTCGACGAAGATCTGACCTTGCGTTTGACCCGCGAACAGCAGACCAAGCAGGTGCTGCTTTCCGGCATGGGCAAGGTTCATCTTGAGGTGGTCGGCTCGCGCATCAAGCGCAAGTTCGGCGTCGATATGGAGCTGGCGCTGCCGAAGATTCCCTATATGGAAACCATCCGTGGCAAGGCCCGCGTCCAGGGTAAACACAAGAAGCAGAGCGGCGGGCGCGGCCAGTACGGTGATTGCTGGATTGAGCTTTCCGCCAACCCCGGTGGCGGCTATGAATTTATCGACCAGATCGTCGGTGGCGTCATCCCGCAGCAGTATCGCCCGGCTGTCGATAAGGGCATCCAGGAGGCGATGGAGCGCGGTGTGCTCGCCAATTATCCGGTTATCGATGTCAAGGTGGCTCTTGTCGATGGTTCGTTCCACAACGTCGATTCGTCGGAAATGGCCTTTAAAGTCGCCGGTTCTCTGGCCTTCAAGAAGGCGGCCCAGGAGGCCGGTCTCGTGTTGCTCGAACCCTATGTCAACATGACGATCAAAGTCGATAAGGAACACGTCGGCGATGTCATGGGCGACCTCAACTCGCGGCGTGGCAAGGTCATGGGCATGGATTCCGACGCCAAATCCGAGATTATCAATGCCCAGGCGCCCCAGGCGGAAGTCCTCAGCTACGCCACCGACTTAACTTCGATGACCGGTGGCCTCGGCAGTTTCACGGTGGTTTTTTCGCACTACGAGGAAGTGCCGGCCCAGATCGCGGAGAAGATCATCGCCGCGCGCGCCGCTGACATGAAAGAGGAAAGCTGATGAGAAAACCCTGGCGCTTCGCCGTGGTGACGATGAGCGATAAGGGCAGCCGCGGTGAACGCATCGACGAGTCGGGCGCTTTTCTGCGGCAATTCTTGAGCGAGGCGGGTTGGGCCGAAGTGGGCTACCGCCTCGTGCCCGACCGTGTGGAAGAAATCGCGGCGGCGGTGTGCGCCATGACCGATGAGTTGGCGGCGGACCTGGTGGTCACCACAGGCGGCACCGGTCTTGCCCCAAGCGATGTGACACCGGAGGCGATGGACAGGGTTTTTCAGCGGGAAGCGCCGGGCATCGCCGAAATGCTGCGTGCCGAAAGCTTGAAAAAAACGCCGATGGCGGCGCTCTCACGGGGTCGGGCTGG
>DOMU01000153.1:0-3077 GCA_003509305.1 Desulfobulbaceae bacterium
GCTGCCGGGCTCCTTGGTGCGGTCCAGCACGGCGATCTTCTTGCAGGTGGCCGGGATGGCGGCCATCAGGTGCTTCACGCTGAAGGGGCGGTACAGACGAACCTTAATGAGGCCCAGCTTCGCGCCCTGCTTGTTGAGCAGGTTGATGGTCTCTTCAATGGTTTCGCAGCCGCTGCCCATGGCGATGATCACACGGTCGGCGTCGGGAGCGCCCACGTAGTTGAACAGCTCGTATTTGCGGCCTACCAGCGCCGAAACCTTCTTCATGACCTCTTCCACAATGGCAGGAGCCGCATCGTAGAATTTATTGGCAGCTTCCCGGTTCTGGAAATCAATGTCGGGGTTTTGGGCCGTGCCCGCCTGGTGGGGATGCTCGGGGTTCAAAGCCCGCTCCCGGAAGGCCTTCACCTTGTCCCAGGGCATGAGGGGCTCAATGTCTTTGTAATCCACAGCGTCGATCTTCTGCACTTCGTGGCTGGTGCGGAAGCCGTCAAAAAAGTGGACAAAGGGAATACGCGATTTCAGCGTCGCCTGCGTCGACACCAGAGCCAGATCCATGCACTCCTGCACGTTCTGCGAACAGAGCATGGCCCAGCCGGTCTGGCGCGCCGCGTAAATATCGCCGTGGTCGCCGAAGATGGAAAGTCCCTGGCAAGCGATCGAGCGCGCCGTGACATGGAAAACCGTCGGCGTCAGCTCACCGGCGATTTTATACATGTTCGGAATCATCAGTAAGAGGCCCTGTGAAGCGGTAAAGGTGGTACACAGGGCGCCGGTAGCCAGTGAGCCATGGATGGCCCCGGCGACGCCGCCTTCCGACTGCATCTGCGTGACGTCGGGCACCGATCCCCAAATATTTTTCTGTTCACCCGCCGCTTTGGTGTCGGCCTCGGCGGCCATCGGCGATGACGGGGTGATCGGGTAGATGGTGATAATTTCACTGGTGGCATAGGCGACATGGGTACAGGCCTGGTTGCCATCAATTGTGACCATTTTACGGGACATGCGATTCTCCTTGAAAAAAGTCGGGATGAATTTTCCTTCCTCAACATGCGGCGCCGGGAAACGTCTGCGAGAAGTCAGCCGGGCCTGGATTTCCTGTCGCAAGGAAGGAGAAAAAACCGAGTTTACAACGAACGATAGTGAATCGTTCACATTACGGCAGTTACTATAGCCACACAAGAAAAAAGTTGATTAATCACTGGCCTGGATTTTTTTGGCTCCAATTTTGAAAGTGAAAAAACAAATGCCCGCCGCCAGGCTTACGAGCCAGACGGCGGGGGTAAAAAGTTCTATCTAAAAACTGGACGGCTCAGCTCAGGACTTGATTGCCGCCTGCGCCGCCGCCAGGCGGGCAATCGGCGCCCGGAAGGGTGAACAGCTCACATAGTTCAGGCCATTCTGAAAACAGAACTCGACCGAGGCCGGGTCGCCGCCATGCTCGCCGCAGATACCGATTTTCAGGTTCGGACGGACAGCGCGGCCTTTGGCCACGGCCATGGCGATCAACTGGCCGACGCCATCCATATCAAGAGTTTGAAACGGGTCGGCGGGCAGCATTTTTTTGTCGATGTAGCTTTGCAGAAAACCGCCGACATCGTCACGGCTGAAGCCAAAGGTCATCTGGGTCAGGTCGTTGGTGCCAAACGAAAAGAAGTCGGCACAGCGGGCCATGCGGTCGGCAAGCAGACAGGCGCGCGGAATTTCGATCATCGTGCCGTAGAGATAGCCGATTTTCTCCAGACCGAATTTTTTGCAGACTTCGTCATGCACGCGGTCGGTGATTACCTTGATTGCCTCAAGTTCCGAGACATCGCAGGTTACCGGCACCATGATTTCCGGATGAGGATTCTGGCCCGCTTGCAGCATTTCGGCGGCGGACTCGAAGATGGCGCGGATCTGCATGGCCGAGATATCGGGGTGGGTCAGGCCCAGGCGGACGCCGCGATGGCCCATCATCGGGTTTGATTCGTGCAGGGCGGCGCCGCGTTTGATTACTTCCTCGACGCTGATATTCAGTGCCACGGCCAGTTTTTCCTGATTTTCCCGTCCCTGCGGGACAAACTCATGCAGCGGCGGGTCGAGCAGGCGGAAGGTTACCGGCAGGCCGTTCATCGTCTCGAGCGTGCTTTTAACCGCCTTTTTTACATAGCCAAACAGCTCGTCAATGGCCGTGGTGATCTCTTCCTGGCTGTCGCTGAGAATCATCTTGCGCAAGAGGAACAGCGGTTCGGCGGAACCCTCGCCATAAAACATATGCTCAGTGCGGAAGAGGCCGATACCCTCGGCGCCGAACTCGACGGCCTGCCTGGCGTCGGCGGGAGTTTCGGCATTGGCGCGCACGCCCAGCTTGCGATACTTGTCAACCAGGGTCATGAATTCCTGGAAGCGCGGATTTTCCGAGGAGTCCACCAGTGGCAACTCATCCATGTAGGCGATACCTTTGGTCCCGTTCAGGGTCATGACATCGCCTTCGAGCAAGAGAATGTCGGTACCGAGCACCCTCGCTTCTTTGGCTACCGGATTGATGCGCAGCTCGCCGGCGCCGACAANNTTGCCCCAGCCACGGGCGACCAAAGCCGCGTGACTGGTCATACCACCACGGGCGGTGAGGATGCCTTGGGCGACCCGCATTCCCTCGACATCTTCCGGGTTGGTTTCTTCGCGCAGCAAAATGACCTTTTCGCCGCGCCGGTCCCATTCGACCGCGTCGGCGGCGGTAAAGACGATTTTACCGACCGCCGCGCCCGGTCCGGCCGGCAGGCCATTGGCCACTGGGATGACCTTTTTCTCGAAATCGGCGTCAAGGATCGGGTGCAAAAGCTCGTCGAGCTGCGCCGGGCTGACTCGCGTGACAGCGGTCTTATCGTCAATCAAGCCCTCATGCAGCATATCCATGGCCATATTCAGGGCCGCCGTGCCGGTGCGTTTGCCGACCCGGCATTGCAACATGAACAGTTGCCCTTCCTGGATCGTGAATTCAATGTCGAGCATGTCCTTGAAGGATTTTTCCAGGATATTACGCACATTGCAGAGTTCGGCGTAAGTCTCGGGCATGAATTCTTCCATGCTGTGCA
>DOMU01000153.1:3082-5724 GCA_003509305.1 Desulfobulbaceae bacterium
GGCGTGCGGATGCCGGCGACCACGTCCTCGCCTTGGGCGTTGATCAGCCATTCGCCGTAGAACAGATTTTCACCGGTCGCCGGGTTACGCGTGAAGGCGACGCCGGTCGCCGAAGTATCACCCATATTGCCGAAAACCATCGACTGGACATTGACCGCCGTGCCCCAATCGTCAGGGATACGTTCGATCTGGCGGTAGGCGATGGCCTTTTTGCCATTCCAGCTTTTAAACACCGCATTGATGCCGCCTTCGAGCTGGGCGCGGGCGTCATCGGGGAAAGGCTCACCCAAAAATTCTTCGATACGCCACTTGAACTCCTCAGTGAGAAAACACAGGTCATCTTCGGTCAGCTCAGTTTCGGACGACAGCCCCTGGCCCTTGACGTAAGTCTCAAGCATGTCATCCAGTTGCTTGCGAATGCCTTGATCGCCATCAATCTCGAACCCTTCGGCCTTTTCCATGACCACGTCGGCGTACATCATGATCAGGCGGCGGTAGGAATCCCAGACGAAACGCGGGTTGCCGGTCTTTTTGATCAGGCCGGGGATGGTGGCGGTACAGAGACCAATATTCAGCACCGTATCCATCATGCCGGGCATCGAGCTGCGGGCGCCGGAGCGGCAGGAGACGAGCAGCGGGTTTTCCGGGTCACCGAATTTTTTGCCCATAATTTTTTCGGTTTCCTTCATGGCCCGCCAGACATCGTCCATCAGGCCCTTGGGCAGTTGGCAGCCTCCAGCGTAGTATGCGGTACAGACCTCGGTGGTGATGGTGAAACCCGCCGGCACCGGCAAGCCAAGAAGCGACATTTCGGCGAGATTCGCCCCCTTGCCGCCAAGCAGGTTTTTCATCTCAGCCCGGCCATCGGCCTTTTTGCCGCCAAATGCGAATACCCGTTTCATCTTCATCTCTGTTTGTTTGTGGGTTCCTGGTAGCCTGTCGAACTGTGCCGAGCAAGCCGCCAGGATAACGGGAGCACGCACAAATTAATTCACGAGAAAGGGGAGCTAGTCTTCTTACAGAATTTTCAGATTCTCCGCAATAATGAATAATGAGCAGACCCTATGGCATTATTCAGAATAATTGACTAAAAAACGCCCAAGACGGCAATAAAATGCAAAAAAAATTTATCAATGAACGCCCAAGGCGGCAATAACCTGATAATAAGAGTCATTGTCTCAAGCCGATGTTCGTCTCGAATTCGGCCAGACGTTTGTGGATCGAGCGCAACTCGGTAACCGTCGTCCAGTTGGAGATGAAAATGGAAAATGACTCTCTGACCTTATCAAAGGCATTCGAAACCTGGACCAGGACGCCCAAGGTGATCAGGCCGGTGAACACCCCCTGCCCCATGAGCAGGTAGGGGACGATAATCATAAGCTGCTCAAAAGAATTAATCCATATGTCGAAATAGCCATAATGCAGAAACAGCCGGTGATAATTGATTTTCAGGCCAGTGAACAGCGAAAATAAAGTTTCCGGATGGCCGTAGTGGACTTTGTCGTCCTCGGCGTAAACCAGCTCCTTGCGGAAAGCCGCCTCGACCTTCTGGTTGTCGTATTCCAGCCCCGGCAGTTTAATGCCAACAACCCATGAAATGGCCAGACCGCCGAGCGAGACCAAGAGCGCCACCCAGACCAGGCTGCCGGGAATATCTTTGATGCGCGGCAGATCGACGCCGGCGGAAAGCTGCCAGAGAATCGGCAGAAAGGCGAAAAGAGTCATGATCGCCCGCGTTACCTGGAGGCCGAGGGATTCGACGATGCGGGCGAAGCGGTAAATATCCTCCTGGATACGCTGGCTCGACCCTTCGATTTCGTTTTCGGCGCGGCGCCAGTGGTCAAGGTAGAAAAAAGTGATCGCCTCGCGCCAGCGGAAGGAATAAAGCCGCGTGAAATAGGCGGTCAGGGTGGCGATCAGCACATAAGGAAAGGCAAGCGTGGCAAAGCGCAGCATCTGCGCCCAGAATTCATCGACCGAATGCTCGGTGGCTTTTTGCAGGATATTATAAAAAGAGCCGTACCATTCGTTGATTTTCACCGTCAGCTCGACCTGGGCATAGAGCGATGCCAAAAGCAGCGCGGCGCCGCCCCAGGACCAGAGCAGCCATCTTTTGTTTGCATAAAACGCACGGAACATAAAGAATACCTCTCTGTTCAGAAAATCCGGAAACATCAGCCCGGCTGACAATACCGTATTGGTATCACATTCACATCGCGTCCCGCCAAAAGTAAAGTCATGCGTCAGAAAATTTTTCTTTGCCTCGTCTTCATTGCCGCTTTTCTCCCCCTGGCCTGGCGGCTTTCGCCACAACCGGCCTGGGAACCAGCCGGATTTCTCTCCGACATCGCTTGCGGCCTGATCGTTCTTACCGTTGCCCTCGCCAGCCCGCGCTGGCTGCGGCTGCCGCTGTTGGTATTGTGGGCGATGTTCCAAACCGGCGCCCACGAGCTGCTCACCGCCATGCAGCGGTTGCCGGACTGGCATGATTTCCATTACTTGACCGATCCGGATTTTGTCGGCGCTTCCACCGACGGCCTGCACTTCTCCTCGCCTTATTTAACCGCGCTTCTCTTTGTCTCGGCGCTGGCCATCGGGCTTTGGCCGGCGCGGCCCCGCGGCGGCAAGAAGTGGCTGCTCCT